>JBDNFJ010000276.1:0-2429 GCA_041689895.1 Gracilimonas sp.
ATTGAATCCATTGAATTGGATGACAGAGAGCTGTTTATGAATAAATCGGAAATTATAATTCCAGGGCATCAACGAGATGTGCGAGTAAATTTCACCGTACCTAATTTTGTGAATCAGGAACGTATGAGGTTCAGCTACCTACTGGTGGGAGTAAATAAAAGCTGGCAGGATGCAACGCAATCCCGGCAGGCCGTTTTCACAGGTATTCCTCCGGGTAGGCATGAGTTGAAAATCAGTTCCCAATTTATTGGAGGCGATCATGTGGAAACCTCATTAATGATTATAATTCCCCGATATTTTTACGAAACCAGCTGGTTTAAAGCACTTATGTTTTTGGGGCTGATAGGGTTGATTTATACTGGATTCAGGATCAGAATTAGGTCATTGAAGGAAAGAGAAAAGAAACTTAAGCAACGAGTAGATATACAAACCAAAAAACTACAAAAAGCAGCAGAAGAAAAGCAGCGGTTTTTTACGGGGATTACTCATGAACTTAAAACTCCTCTTTCGCTCATCATCGGGCCGATCGATGATTTAATTGATGAACAGGAAAAAGCATCCAATCAGGAGGTATCTAAGCGATTATCGATGATGAGAAGGAATAGCTACCGCCTTAAAAATTTGGTTGACCAAATTCTGGATGTATCTAAACTGAATGCTGATGCCATAAAGCTGAAATTACAACCGGTAAATCTCCCTCAATTCACCCGCCAAATAGTAGGTCAGTTTCAGTCTAAAATGGAACGAGAAGAGATTTCAGTTGAGTTCCTTTCCGTTGGATTTGATGAATATATCTATGTAGATCAGGAGGCGTGGGAGCGCATCATTATTAACTTGATGAGTAATGCCATTAAGTTCTCTCCAAATAAAAGTACTATTACTATATCGTTTAACGAGAAAGAAACCACCATTGAAGTAAAGGTGAAAGATGAGGGGCGGGGAATTAATTCTGAACAGCAGCAAAAAGTGTTCGAATATTTGTATCAGATTGAAGGTGATAAAGCTTCCGAAGGAACCGGTATTGGATTATTTCTGGTGAAGGGATTAATGGAGGAAATGGGTGGCTCCATTACCCTCCATTCAAAACCTGGAGAAGGAACTGAATTCATACTTACGCTAAAAAAAGGACATGATCATATAAGAGCCAACCATACGCTACTGCATGAACCACTTTTAAGTGATGGAAAAGTTCCGTTCACAAGGGTTGAGAGAAAATTGAAATTATCACCAACAGAAACCATTCCTGTTGAGCATCGCATTTTGGTGGTAGAAGACAACGACGATTTTAGGAGCTACTTACAATCTATTCTGGAAGAACAGTACGAGGTCATGGTTGCCGAAAATGGGAAGGAAGCGCTGAAGCTGCTTAAAAAAGAAACGCCCCATTTGATAATCTCCGACATCATGATGCCGGAAATGAATGGGCTGGAATTTGTGAATTCATTGCGTTCTAAAAAGCAATTTGAACATCTTCCGATAATTTTCCTATCTGCCAAAAATGAGGAACAAGATGTGCAAACGAGGCTGTCAACCGGGGCAGATATCTATCTTACCAAGCCTATCCGAAGTGCCATGTTACTCACACAAATTGTGGCCATTCTCCGGCGCGAGCGAATCCTTCAAAAAGGATTTACACCTTCAGCTGAAGAAAAAGAGCCGGAATTCTTACGACAAGTGCGAGAAATTATATTTAGGCAACTGGGCAATCCGTCACTTAATATAAATCAACTGGCTGATGCTTTATTCATGAGCCGCGCCAAGCTTTATACCGATTGGAAAAAGGTGAGTGAAGTTTCGGTCAATGACTTTATAAAACAAACTCGACTCAACGAAGCGAAAGTACTATTGGGTGAGAAAGGCTTCACGGTTCAAGAATCAGCACGTGCGGTTGGGTATGCAGATCCCAATTATTTCTCAACGAGCTTTAAGAAAGAGTTTGGGATAAATCCATCCACACTCACAAAATAATTTATTCGGCTTTTTCTCTTCCTTTCAGTTTCTTCCACGCATACGCACCACCGGCGGCGGCAAGCAGGCTAAGTCCGCCATCAATAGGAGCCTGAGATGGAGCCGCAGGAAGATTGGGCTGCGCAAAGACGAGGCTGGTTGCAATTAGAATTATAGTAAGGGCTAATAAAAGGATGAACGTTGTTTTCATGGCGTGTGAATTGAGAATTTTTCATTTTGAATTACTTAATAAGTGTGAGTTTTTTGGTGATTACGGTGCTTCCGGCCACAAGGCGATATAGGTACAATCCTGAAGCCAAGCTCCCCGCATCAAAGTGAACCGAGTAGCGTCCGGCGGATTTATTCTGGTTGTTGAGCAACGTGGCTACTTTGCGCCCGAGCATGTCAAATACTTCCAGGGTTACTTTGCCCGATTCAGGAAGTCCAAAAGCAATGTTGGTGCTTGGGTTAAACGGATTTGG
>JBDNFJ010000277.1:0-5983 GCA_041689895.1 Gracilimonas sp.
GCCTGGTGCTCGTTATCACATCCTTAAATGGAACATGGATGAGCAGTACCTTCTTGCACAAAATGATGCTAATAATCCTTACGATGAGAATCTGTTTTCAAGAATTGACTGGATGCCATTTGAAAATATGGAGCCTTATACATGGGGGTTTTGTATCAGTGCTTATAAGGAAGCTTCTTTAGACTCGGCCGAAGCGGTGCAATTGGTAGATAGAGCTGCACCAAAAACAGGCTGTAATGGTCTGCCTTTTTCAAGGATGAAAACCATAATGAATTGAAGATTTTAGGTTTGGCTTTAGATAATTAGGATTGATGAATGGTGCCCACCCAATCCGCTCGTATTTTTGTTTGTTGAGCGGCATGAGTTAGTAATGATACACCCGCATAAAAAACGTTTGGCTAATTAACATTTGTCATAGAATAGCGATTACTTTACCTATTATCTGATCCTCTTCTATAAAACCCCAAAATCGGCTGTCCATACTTCCGTAATAATTATCTCCTACCATGAAGTAAGAATTTTTTGGAACGAGAATACGAAAATTATTTGAGATTGAATCTGCTGCTACCGGAATGGGTTGGCCCTTCGTTAGATAATTTAAATAGAGATAATTGTTATTCAGTGTATCGGTTGATCCCCTCAATAAATCATAAAGAGAATCATGTGGATATAATTTTGAATTTATTGTAAGTCCAGTTTTGCTGGATGATATAGTATCTCCAAACTGTGCAACTATCCGCTTAATAAAAACAACGTTTTCCTTTTTGCCTTCTGTTTTGCTAAAAGCTATGATGTCCCCTGATTTAGAATTTGCCAGTATGCTCTTTTTCAAAACCATAACATAATCGCCGGGTTGAATAGTATCAGACATAGAGCCTGTCTGAACTCTGTAAATTTTAAGGTTTGAGGCGGCAAGCACGATGAGTATTAATATCAATAAACCTACTAACAGCCGCTTCATGCCGATGACTTCTTCATTTGAAAAATGACTTGCCAAGCTTACATATTCTTAATATTTGGCAAATTTTATATTGATTAACCCCCGCCGTTTTCTATGCTCTCCTTTAGATTGTTAAATAGATTAAATCAGACATAATAATACACCAATCCAAAATCCTTATTCAGTTTCAAATTCATAGCGTTTCATATCGTAGCCTTCTTCACCCCGTTTTTCTATGGATAGCAAGGTATTTCCAACAATCGCTATTTCTTTGGCTATGTGTGGTGTTCGAAAAGAATATTCATAGGCACCCGTATCAACTGAATACACATCTACCCCGAAAATAGCTCGACTTCTGCTGCGTGACTGACTAACGAGTAATTGATTTTTCTCGTTTATGAAAATCTCTCCATTAATTCTTGGGGCTTCGGGGTTATACCTGGTCACATCTTCGCTCAGTTTAAAAAATAGGGGTTCTTCCACAACAACATCGGCGGCCGTTCTATAATACATTATATCCCCATCTTTATTATATCGACGAATACTCCCGGTAAAATCTCCTGAATATATTACGCCCCCATCATCCGTGCAGGCAAGATCACCGGTTATCACATACGGATATCTTTCTTCATCTTCCGATAGCTTTTGGAAGGTGTTTACTAAATCTAAGTTTTTTCCATTTTCTATATATTTGTACATCATCCCATCTTTCTTTTCATACCCATAGCCATATTGGGCAGAAAGCACATAGATTGATTTAGTCTCTAACGACTCTCTGTTGCAGGAAACAATTTGATCAGGCTTGGTAAATATATTTCGGAGTGTAAATGTCTGATTCAAATGGTTCGCATTTATATCCCATACTTCAATTTTCCGTAAGCCTATGTCTGAAATCCATAATAAACCTTCGTCTGTTAAATACATATCAAACGGAAACTCATATTCACCCGGGCCCCTACCTTTTCTTGTACTAATTTGCGTGCTATTTGATAAAACCCCGTTCTTAAAAATATACGTTTCCCTTTTGTTCCAAGCCATTACTGCTATATCAAGTTGGCTATTAACCGTTAATGCATGGGGATAGAAAATGCTATGATCCTCAAGTGACACAGAATCCCACCGTGAATGAAGACTTGCAGAAAAAAGGCGTCAAGTTTTTGTTTGATACGGATGGAACTGAGCACATTCCAATTTATAGTTAGATTGATCGTGTTATTTCTGTCCACTTATTTTGGACGGAAAGAACGAGCCCGAAAGAGTGAATGACTGAAGTGAAGCTTTATGCGAAGCGATTCCCTCAAAGGGGAAACTAAGAATGCCGATAGAAGAGATAGCTTCAAAGTCCAACGCACTAACAGCTCTTCCAAGAACCACTTTTGACTCAAATCCTCCCTTTTGTCTTAGATTAGCCCGCTGAGGTTTTAGTATCTTTCGCAGCAGGAAAACCCAAGAACTAAACTGACCTTTTAAAGTGTTATCCCAAAAGAATCCATTAACTAAATTGCCGCCTTATGGAATTAATAATCGAATCTGATGATATGAATGATTACCTCAAAGAGGTGCCCCCGGTCATTCAATTTGACACGCCTTTGATTCAAAAAGAAATTAAAGCCATCACTTCTCAAACTGATTCGTTGAGGGAGCGTGCCAAGCTGGCTTTTGAATTTGCACGGGATGAAATTCACCATTCTTTCGATTCTGAGGCTTGTAAAGTGGTGACCATTAATGCCGAGGATGTCATAGAAAAAAGGGAAGGAATTTGCTTTGCCAAGTCACACGTACTGGCCAGCCTTTTGCGCGGAATGGGTATCCCAACCGGATTTTGCTACCAGCGTAAAAACAATCCCAAAGCCGGATTTGTTACGCATGGATTAAATGCCATTTACCTGGAAGATACCGGCTGGTTTCGCGTGGATCCCCGAGGAAACAAATCGGGAATAGACTCGCAATTTTCAACGGATAAAGAGCAGTTAGCCTATCCAATTGATACCTCGAAAGGCGAAGTAGATTATCCCAATGTATTCCCAGTGCCTTCGCCTCAGGTTATTTCGGCGATGCAACATTCCGAAAATGTTAAGGAGCTATTCTATAATCGTCCTGAAGCCATTGGATGATTTGAATGCTGAGGTAGAAGTTCCAATATTCTACGGTTCTATATAGCGTAAAAACCTTGTCTTAAATAATAAAAGCCTCGTACCTATTTAAGGTACGAGGCTTTTATTTGAGGTAGAAAATCTCAACATAAAAAATGGGCAAGCGACCTATATCACACCGCTACGACCAGATTACCGCTGCTGCGTTCCCGCCCTGACGGAGTTCAAAGGGAGCTGGCTGTATAGGACTTGCCCAAGACCCCAAGATAAGACTTATTGCCATCCACTTTCAAGGGTATTTTAGATTTTTATTCTGATGATGTGTTTCTGGCGTGGGTGCTTTTGGTCTAACATTATTTCGAGCACAGATGCAAAGAATCATACATTATTCGTAACTTGTAAGCTTACTAAAATTCACATAATTATGGCTGATTTACCCACTTTTTTGGTCCCGATTTTAATCTTTTTTGCACGTATTGCGGATGTCTCCTTAGGCACGCTACGCATCACAATGGTTGCACGAGGATACAAGCTTCAATCTGCTTTACTTGGCTTTTTTGAGGTATTGATTTGGGTGATTGTAGTGGCTCAATTGCTTTCCAATTTAGATCACTGGATAAACTATGTGGCTTATGCCGCAGGTTTCTCGGCCGGTACGTTTATAGGGCTGTACATTGAGGATAAAATGAAAGTGGGAACGGTTTTGGTGCGTATCATCACGCTTAATAAATCACAAGAACTGATTGAGGCTCTTAAAAATATCGGGGTTGCCATCACCAGCATTGATGCTAAAGGTGGGTTCAACGATGTGAAAATTATTTTTGCCGTTCTTAAAAGAAAAAGGCTAACGGATGTATTTAATACCGTGAAAAAGATAGATTCCGCCGCCTTCTTTTCAACCGAAGATGTGAAATACTCTAATAAACATCACGACCATTTGGTGAGCCCGGATAAGCGAAGCCCCATCGCCCGGTTGCTTAGATTACGAAAAGGAATGTAATAGGTGGTTGGTTTAGTGGTAGGTGATAGGATGACTTCACCTCGGCTTGAGATTCTGGCTTACTGGCTTAAGAACTGATTTTAAGAAGGCAATACTATTCCTACTTTTAGAAGGCTTCAAAAGAACAATCTTTTATTCACCGGTCAAAGTTATAACCAGCTTTCTTGCTCCACCATGATTCCGATGCTCGCATAAATAAATGCCTTGCCAGGTTCCCAGGTTAAATCGCCCGTTTGTAATAGGGATGGAAACCGAATTCCCCAATAATGAGCTTTTAATGTGAGAGGTCATATCGTCGGTGCCTTCCAGCGTGTGTTCGTACAGGGAAGTGTCTTCCGGAACGGCTCGATTAAAATGAGTTTCAAAATCTCTCCTTACCGAAGGATCTGCATTCTCATTAATGGTTAATCCTGCGCTGGTATGTTGAATGAAAATGTGGGCCAGTCCTACTTTAATATGTTTAATTTCTGGAATAACACTTAAAATCTCTTCCGTAATAATGTGATATCCACGAGATTTGGACGAGAGTCTTACTTCTTTTTGATACCACATATTCTTTGATCGGTTTATTAATTCAGAGCTTTTTCAATTGGAGGGAAACGATTTTCATTTGGTTAACTCGCAACTTCTTCGGCTCCCTTCTTCTCTTCAAATGGAGCGATGACTTCTTCTATCGTTTTAGATCCTTCAAAATATTTGAGTACTTGAAGCAGCACTTCATCTACCAAAATATCAGGACAGGAAGCGCCGGAGGTCAGTGCTATTTTGATGGGCTCACTTCCTTTAGAAAGCCAATTCTCTGTTTCCTTCATTTCTTTCTCCCATTGATTAAAATGACGAATCACATTTTGAGAAAGTTCACTTGTATCTCTCACATGAAATGTTGGAAACTGATGCTCTAAAATTTCTACCAAATGCAGGGTATTTGATGAATTATATCCACCTACAACAATGGCCAAATCCGCATCGGTTTCAGCAAGCGCTAAGGTGGCCGACTGATTTTCGTTGGTGGCATAGCAAAGCGTATCTGAGGTATCTGCGAAGTGCTGTAGTATGTCTGCCTTACCATATCGTTTGATTGCAGCCTCTTTGAGGATATCCATCACCTCCTGCGTCTCGGTTGCCAACATCGTGGTTTGATTGATGACACCAAATTGAACCATGTCTTTTAAAGGATTGAAATTTGGCGTGGATTTATGCCCGAAATATTTCTCGAAGTCGGAAAGCGGCCGAGCTTCAGTCATTATATCTGCAAGAATTTGAGCTTCCTCGGGATTCAGTACGATGACCACTTCGGAATGAGCCGCACTGTGCGAGAACGTAGCTCGCGTTTCTTCATGCCGATGTTTCCCATGAACTACTAAACTGTAGTCCTTTTTCCCCAACTGCATCCCACGTTTCCATACTTTTTCTACAAACGGACAGGTAGTATTGTATTGATAGGGATCTATGCCCATTTCCTTCAGTTCATCCTGAATTTCCAACGTGGTACCAAAAGCCGGAACTACTACAATGTCTTCTTCCTTTAGAGACTGAATTGAAATTTGCTCAGTTCCATCCGTATCAAACAAAAACTTGACGCCTTTTCTCTGCAAGTCCTCATTCACAGTAGGATTGTGAATCATCTCGCTAAGCAGATAAATATTCTTATCAGGATTTTCAGCTACCGTCCGGTACGCAATATCGATGGCGTTTTCTACCCCATAACAGAATCCAAAAAAGCGTGGAATGTAAAATTGAACCGGGCCGAAATCGAGTAGTGTTGGCTTAAGATCCTTTTTCATAGGATCCATAATCTTGGTCGCTTCCTTCACCTTCCGGATGATGGGCGAGTGGTACATTTTGGGGATATCAAATTTCTTACGTGCCAAAAGTCATTGTTTATTTTCTGGTGAATGAAACCTATTTCAGTCCCATTTACCTACTTTGTGTTTGTCTTAGGTAGATAGC
>JBDNFJ010000278.1:0-3343 GCA_041689895.1 Gracilimonas sp.
AACACGTTAACACTCTAACACTTTTCCCCTACAAATACTCTCTTCCAAAAAAGGGTTTCAATACTTCAGGAACCCGCACTTTTCCATTTTCTTGCTGATAAGCTTCTAAAATAGCTGAAACCACACGAGGCAGGGCCAATGCAGATCCATTTAAGGTATGTAGAATTTCAATTTCCTTTTCATCTTTGCGATAGCGAAGTTGCATTCTTCGTGCTTGAAAGCTCTCAAAGTTGGAACAAGAACTCACTTCTAACCACCGTTTTTGTCCGGGACTCCAAACCTCAAGATCATATTTCTTACTCTGGGTAAAACCCATGTCGCCCGTGCACATTAATAGCGTTCTATAAGGCAGTTCCAAAGCCTCCAACAAACTTTCGGCATGCTTGCGAAGACTTTCCAGCTCATCGTACGAATCTTCCGGCTTCACAATATTAACCAACTCCACTTTATCAAACTGATGCAAACGGTTTAAGCCGCGGACATCTTTCCCGTAGGAGCCGGCCTCTCTTCGCCAACAAGGCGTATGACATACATATTTTTTAGGAAGCTCTTTATCCTCAAGAATCTCATCCCGATGAAAGTTTGTAACCGGTACCTCACCCGTAGGAATGTTGAAAAATCCATCCCGCGGAATTACATACATCATGTCTTCTTTATCAGGAATTTGTCCAGTACCTCGAGCCGAATCTTCATTCACAAAATAGGGAGCCTGAAGCTCGGTATAACCAACTTTCGCCGCTTCATTAATAAAATAATTGATTAACGCACGTTGTAGCTGCGCCACCCCACCCACGTAAAAAGGAAATCCGGCACCGGTTACTTTCACACCGCGCTCAAAATCTACCCAGCCATGTCGTTCGGTCAATTCCCAATGCGGTTTCCGCCAATCGCTTGTATCGGGCTCACCCCAGGTTTTCAAGGTCTCATTATCATTTTCGGTGGCGCCAATTGGCACACTTGCATGAGGCACGTTGGGGATACGCAAAAGCAGGTCATCCCGCTCTCCGCGAAGTTCCTTTACTTCCTCTTCCAGGCTTTTAATCTGTTCCTTCATAGCAGAAGTCTCTTTGATGATAACTTGAGCTTCTTCCTTTTTGCCCTGCCCCATCAAGTTTCCAATCTCTTTAGCTTTGGTATTGCTTTTGCTTCGGAGAAGATCACCTTCGTGTACTTTTGCTCGCCACGCTTCATCTACAGAAAGTACAGCTTCAACGATGGAAGTATCTTTCTCGCCTTTGTTGGTGATGGCATTTTCTACCTGTTCGCGGTTTTCCTTAATGAAATTAATATCGAGCATGCTGGGTGATTTTCGTCTTTTATTTTGAGCCTAAAAGATAAGAGGTATTCCTATTCTTGTTGCACCTTTTTTACCCTCAAAAAGAGTGGATTTTTTGGGCCGATGGAAGCGCTTTTTAGGTTGACTACCTAAATTATTAAGGCTATCATCAAACATTCAAAGGAATCTTAGGGAATTTATTTATCATCATGAGTCAATTATTGGACAATACCGACTTAGCAATCTTAAATCATCTGCAGGAAAATGGCCGCGCTCAGCGTAACACCATTGCTGAGTTAGTAAACCTATCGGTGCCTTCAGTTTCTGAGCGAATGAAGAAGCTGGAAGAACGAGGATTAATTGAAGGATATAAAGCTATCCTAAACAGTAAAAAGTTCCATTTTGATATTACGGCTTTCATTTTTGTACAAGTAGATGGTTCAGAAAACTACAAAAATTTTGTAGAGCAAGCCTCCAACGAAGTGGAAGTTCTGGAATGCCATTCCATTACCGGAGACGGCTCTCATTTTCTCAAAGTCCGCACCAAAAACACCGGCTCCTTTGAAAATTTATTATCATGCATCCAGGCTTGGCAAGGGGTTAGTAAAACACGCTCTAACCTGGTATTATCGAGTTTTAAAGAGACACGCATCCTTCCGGTTGAACAAGCAGAAGAGCTCATTAAAAAATAAAAACGCTCCTATTTCTATTTAGTTACTAAGGTAAGAATCCTTAACTTACGCCATTCTGACAGTATCTGATTTTCATATACACCGTAAATCGGAATACGCTCGTTTTGCAAAACCTTAGTTTCACTCTATTTCTGGTTTTTCAAAGCTATCAGTACGTTACTTATTGTAAAGTTTAATCTTGTATTTCAACCCCTATGGATCGCGAAGTATTTCAGGAACAATTTGGTTTACTCGGCACCTCTGATGCTATGCGTCAGGTGATCGATAAAATTATGCAGGTAGCTAAAACCGACATCACCATAACGCTACAAGGCGAAAGTGGAGTGGGTAAAGATGTAACCGCTCGCGCCATTCACGCTATGAGCAATCGGAGCCGAAATCATCTGGTAATTGTTAATTGTGGGGCTATCCCCGAAGGTATTATTGAAAGCGAACTTTTTGGGCATGAAAAAGGGGCTTTTACCGGAGCTGAAGTTTCGCGTGAAGGGTATTTTGAGAAAGCGGACGGCGGCACCATCTTTCTGGATGAAATTGGTGATACACCCAAAAACGTACAGGTAAAACTGCTTCGTGTATTAGAAAACGGAGAGTTTTTTCGGGTTGGATCGAGCAAAGTACAAACTACGGATGTGCGTGTAATTGCGGCAACCAATCAGAATTTATGGAGCATGGTGCAGGAGGGCTCTTTTCGCGAAGATCTATATTATCGCCTGGATACCGTGCAAATCAAACTTCCGCCTTTGAGAGATCGTCAAGAAGATGTTATTCCCATTTTTAGGAAGTTTGTGGAGCAATACTCGGCCCGTTATGATTCCGTATTTAAAGGATTTTCGGATGAAGCCCGCGAGTTGTTGATTTCATATCGCTGGCCGGGTAATGTTAGGGAACTTCGTAATATTGCCGAGCAGTTGGTGGTACTCGAAAAATCCCAGTTCATTGATAAGGAGAAGCTTCAGAAATATTTAAAAGGCCGTCAGCATGAGGGCAGTGCCGACAACTTGCCCATGGTTGCCAACCGAGGAGATCATCACCAAAATAACTCCGAGACCTCCGATGGATTTGATCGAAAAGACCGCGAATTGGTTTATCGTGCTTTGGTAGAACTCCGAAATGATATTGCAGATTTAAAGAAAATGTTTGCCAATTTTCTGTATTCAACCTTTTCGCAAAAAAAATTAAAAGCCCTACCTGCTTCAGTTCGTGATGAAATGGATAAAACAGAAGTATCAGGAATGAATGTAGATCTTGGCGATCATGCCACATTGGGTATGCAATCCATGCCGGGTCAAGCGGAGATAGAGGAGACGGATGAAAAGGAATTCGGCGATTTCTTGCAGAATAAAGAAATTCCATCTATCGAAGAAGCTGAAAAATT
>JBDNFJ010000279.1:0-7999 GCA_041689895.1 Gracilimonas sp.
AGAGAACTTATGGAGCTGTTACAAACTGTTCAGCTCACAAATAATATAAATTCATAAAAGAGGTAATTATGTCTGAAGAGAAAACATTCGACTTTATAAATAAAAACGAACGAGCACCTAAACCCAGAAAAATAGGCGTTACCGAAATTCGTGGTCCGTATTATGCCGTAATGGGCAAACGGTATTTGCAAGACATCATGGAAACAATGGGTGAGCACGTAGATTCACTCAAATTTTCCGGTGGTTCATTTTCGCTGATGCCTAAAAAATCAGTTCAAGAACTGATTAACATTGCCCACGATAATGATGCACTGGTTTCAACCGGTGGATTTATGGAATATGTGCTAACGCAAGGTAACGATGCGGTAGATAAGTACATCGAAACCTGCAAAGATTATGGCTTCGATATCATCGAGCTGTCTGCAGGATTTATCACCATACCTACGGACGATTGGCTTCGACTAATCGAAAAAGTGCAAAAAGCTGGCTTGAAAGCAAAACCTGAGATCGGTATTCAGTTTGGTGCAGGTGGCGATTCTACCCAAGGTGAGCTGGAAAGCGAGGGTACCCTCGATACCGGTTATGCCGTAAAACAAGCCGCACGATTCATAGATGCCGGCGCTTACATGATTATGATTGAATCAGAAGGTATCACTGAAAATGCCAATCCATGGAGAACGGATGTACCCGCTGCATTTATCAACGAATTGGGACTCGAAAAACTCATGTTTGAAGCAGCCGATCCCGAAGTGTTTGCTTGGTACATCAAAAACTATGGACCGGAAGTGAACATGTTCGTAGATCATAGTCAGATTGTACAGCTTGAAACATTACGCCGCGGTATCTGGGGAACCAAGAGTCTCTGGGGCCGTGTGTTAACTTACAAGGGATAATTTAGAAACTTAGAGTGATCGCAATTGTTTGCCGGATGGAATACTCCGGCAGGCTATTTTTAACATTAATATAAATCGGAGAATTATGAGTACTGACAAAGAAGTTCTATTCCCACCTGCAACCCCAACCATGTCGAAACAACGCGCTTCGCTGGCACCGGATCAGGCCAATGCATTTCGAAATTTCAGCAAGGAAGTATTTAAAGAAGGCGCGCTGGATGAAAAGACCAAACAACTGATTGCTGTAGCTTCTGCACATATCACGCAGTGCCCTTATTGCATAAAAGGCCATACCAAGCAAGCTAAATTAAAAGGAGCCTCTAACGAGGAGATTATGGAAGCCATTTGGGTAGCCTCCGAAATGCGTGCGGGTGCTGCTTATGCTCATGCTGCCTTATCCATAGATGAAATGAATAAAATGGATGATCATTAGTAGAATCTTTGGTCTTTAAAAAACATCTATCAGAAATTATTTGAGCAAAATAGATGTATTAATTTAACGCACAGATAAACTAAAACGAGCCTTCTGGTTCCCTGTAAAGATTCGTGCATTAAAAAAGTATTGGCTACTCAAAGCTCATGGTTTGTGTAGCCTACCAACAATTTAATAGGAATAAAAACATGCGTAAAGTAACATTAGACTACCAAAAAGTAGATGCTAATTCTTTGAAAGGAATGATGGGATTAGAGAGCTATGTAAGGGGATCAGACCTCGAGCCCGCCTTGATTGAATTGGTAAAGATGAGGGCTTCTCAAATTAACGGATGCGGCTATTGTTTAGATATGCATTCTAAAGATGCCCGTGCGGCCGGCGAAACCGAACAGCGTCTTTACGCGCTAAGTGTGTGGAGCGAAACTTTATTTTATTCAGAGCGAGAGCAAGCAGCTTTGGCCTGGACAGAAGTGCTTACCAGAGTGTCTGAAATTGATATAACCGATGAGCTTTTTGAAGAAGTTCAGTCTCATTTTTCTGAGAAAGAAATGGTGGTTCTAACAACGGCTATTATTGCAATTAATGGTGCGGATCGGTAGATCTAAAAAAATTCAGCTCATTTAAAATTATATTTGTTTTGGAAAGACTTTCAAATTTAACAAGAATATCAATGTCGTCTGTAAAACGCGGCTTATCATGGAATGCTAACGCAAATCCGCCAATTACTGCATAGACAATTTCATTTGCTTCAAAAGCCTCAGTAATCAAAAAAAATTCATCATATAAATTCATTTGAAAGTATTTGAAATTGTCGAAGTCAGTTAATCATTTTTCAGCAATCAGCCCGCCTACGCTAAAGCTTCGGTGGGCTTTGCCAGTTCACTCACCGAAGTTTTAACGTAGGTGAGCAATCAGCAATCTAATACCCCTCCGCCGCTCCATCACCCCGCGGATCGGTTGCGCCATGTCTGATACCTTTATCATCTACATAAATGGTATGTGCCCGGCCAATTGATCCCACCGTTAAATTATAGCCCATTTCTTCAAGTATAGATCGGCTGTCCTTTGAAATTCCGAACTCTTCGTAATATAAATTGTCGGGCAACCACTGATGGTGAAAGCGCGGGGCTGATATGGCCTGCTGGGCGTTCATATCAAATACAGCCATATTTAGGAAATTTTGCAGCGTAGCTGATATAATTCGCGGTCCACCCGCAGCGCCAATTACCATGCGTACCGAATCATTTTTGGTGATGATAGTGGGAGACATACTGCTGAGCATTCGTTTGCCCGGCTCAATAGCATTGGCTTTGCCTTGAATGAGTCCAAACATGTTGGGTTCACCGGGTTTGGCGGTAAAATCATCCATTTCGTTATTAAGAAAAAAGCCCGCCCCGTTTACAGCGACCTTGCTTCCAAAATTACCGTTCAGCGTGGTAGTTACTGAAACGGCATTGCCGTCTTTATCAACGATGGAAAAGTGGGTGGTTTCACTGGACTCGGCAAAGCCGGGAATATTCCCATGACCTATAGAATCGCTGGATGTTGCCTTATCTCTATCAAAGCTTTTCATCCGATCCTGGTTATATTCTTTGCTCAGGAGTTTATTCCTCGGTATTTTTACATAATCCGGGTCACCCATAAAATAGGCGCGGTCGGCAAAGGCACGGCGCATGGTTTCGGTCACCAAATGAACATATTTAGCCGTGTTATAACCCATTTCCCTGAGGTCATAAGGCTCCATCATTTCCAGCATCTGGGTAATAGCAAAGCTGCCACTGCTGGGCGGTGGCATAATGGACAGGGTGTATCCTTGAAAATCAACTTGCACGGGATCACGCCATATGCTTTCATATTTTTTCAGGTCCTTATGAGTGATCAATCCATTATTGCGCTCCATTTCTTTAACAATCATATCGGCCGTTTTGCCACTATAGAATCCTTCCCGGCCATTTTTTGCAATACGTTCGAGTGTTTTGGCTAAATCTTTTTGGATGAATAAGTCGCCCTCTTGGTAGGGCTTATCATTTTTTTTAGTGAAGTAGGTTCGTGAGCTTGCATATTTTTTAAAGACTTCTGCACTACTATTTAGCGTTTGCGCCTGTATCCATGAAAGTGTATACCCATTCCGCGCCAGTTTAATAGCCGGCTGCATTACTTTTTTAAGCGACATGCTTCCATAATTGTTGAGTGCTTTCACCATGCCGTCTACCACCCCGGGTACGCCCACGGACAGTACGGCCTCGCGGCTGAGTTCGGGAATATATTCTCCCTCGTGGATGTACATTTCCGGGCCGGCTTTAGCAGGTGCTTCTTCGCGATAGTCGAGCGTAGTGTTGGTTTCATTATTCAGGTGAATCACCATAAAGCCGCCTCCCCCGATATTCCCGGCACGAGGTAAGGTAACGGCCAGGGCAAACTGAACGGCTACGGCCGCATCTACCGCATTACCGCCTTGTTTTAAAATTTCTTTGCCCGCCTGGGAGGCATGCTTTTCAGCGGTTACCACTACGGCTTTTTCGTATGCTTTGGTCCATCCGATTTGGGCATCAGCTTTTTCAGTTCCTGAAGAAATAAATAAAAGCGCCAGAATGATGATATAAAAATATTTCATGGGTAAGTTACTATTTAGGAGTTATAAAAAACGAGCGAAAATTTTGCCCAGGGCTTTGAAGTCATCCAGATTATTTTGAATGATATCATAAACTATTGACCGGTCTATATTTGCATAACCATGAACGAGTATATTTCGAAATCCTATTATACGGATCCACTTTTCTTTTAATTCTTCCTCAATCCAGTTCTGCTCTGCAAAAATTTCGGGGATATTGCGATATTGATCTATAGTACCTGCGCTTTCTTCAGCGATAACATGGCTGGCAATATCATTTATCGATTCTACCGCCATTTGTAAAAAACGTTCTGCACTGGCCCAAATTTCGGCTTCGCTTAAAAATTTCTTGCGCTCATACTTTCGGATTTTTTCCAGAAATCTAATATATTCATCAAGTTTTTTTAGCCTGCGGCGTATTACTTCGGGTTTAACCATTTAATATCTGTTCTTTTAAAATTTTGCGCTGCCGGTCCAGATAAGGTTTAAAATCTAAGTACTTTCGGATGGTATTAGAAAAAAGTTCGCCGTGATTAAAGGCCTCTTTTCTGTAGATGAGTTTATTTTTATGGATTATTTCGAACTGAAGGACTAAATCGGCAGAGTTAAAGAATACAATATCCACATTATCAAATCCGTGTCGGATCATATCTGCATGCAAATCTGTTTTTCTTTTCTCAATGGAAGGATCTGAGGAAACGATCCCCAAATCGATATCGCTATCTACATGTTTTTTCTGATGATCTGAAGCTGCAGAGCCGAACAGGTACACCGCCTCTATTTTGGGATATCCCAAAAAAATAGCCTGAAGATTCTTTATTTCGGATTGTTTAAGCATGCTGCGAAGTTCCTTGATTGCTTTTAGCGTGCATTATTCATAAATAATAATTTTTAATATCATAACTATTTAATTTTTCTAAAGATAACATATCCTTGGCTCAGATATTTAAAATAAGATGATCAACGCTGCCCCCGACTACTCGGGGTCGTGTACTGCGTTGGACTAAAAATGGTTCTACTATGCCAAGGCTTCGTAGAGCAAGCTTTCTCATCCGCCTGCCTTCCGAAGCTTTATGCATAGGAGGGTCTTGTACACAATCAAATTTCTTGGTGAATAATGCAGGTTAGTACCGAAATATATGAAAAACTAAAGCAAATGGGATATCAATTATAGGGCCGAAGAGTAACTGATAAAGAATATTGAATGAAGAAGTAAACCCTACCCTCCCGCAAGCCTCAAACTTGCGGGAGGGCAGGAGAACCTCAGAATAATCAAAAAGTGAATATCGATTAAGAAGTAAATATTTAAAATGTGACTTCTATTTTTGAGTAAACAAATCTTCCGTTAAATCCCCAGGGCGATGAGCGCGGGTAAGGAAAGATTCCAAGAAAGCTGTTTGTATCAAGAGTGCGATCGGGAAAGACATCAAAAATATTATTTACTCCTGCCGATAACTTCAGATTATCGATAAATTGATAACCTGCCTGGGCATCAAAAAGTGTTTTTGGTGATAATGTTTGAATTTGCTCGGGTGTATCGTCCGCGTCTACCACCTCTCCATAGCGCGTGCCGCTGAGTGATGCATTGAAGTTACCCTTGTTGAGCCGGGCCGAAAGTATTGTTTTAGTTTCAGGATGTTCCCGGGTGAGTTTAGTTCGGGCTTCCAAGCCAAAAATCTGTTCCTCAAGCCCTTCCAGTTCAGGGGGATTATCAACCGCTCCCAAAATATCAGTCTTGTTGTAATTGAAAGATCCGTTAAAGACCAACGACGCCTCGCTTGCTATGGGTGCCCGGTAATTTGCGGTGAGATCAATCCCTTGTGTACGAGTATCTATAGCATTTGAAAAATACTGCGCGCGCTGGGCTCCAAAAGGTTCAACCAAGACCTGAACCTGCGGTCCGCTCAACGTTCCGGATAAAATGATGCGGTCATTAATACGCACAAAGTAGTAATCAGCGGTAAATGTTAGGTTTTCGGTAGGTGAAACAGCCAGTCCGCCACTGAGGTTTACCGATTTTTCTTCTTCCAGAGGTTTAGAGCCAAGTGCTATGGCCACATCACTGTTGGTTCGGAACAGCCCGACTTCGAAGGGAATGTTATTGCCCGTTTCAGGATCCGTATCAAAGATCGTTGCAACCTTGGAGAAGAATTGCTGACTAAGATTCGGCGCCCGAAACCCAGTACTTGCGGCTCCTCTGAATATGATTTCTTCCGCCGGTTGATAACGCAGGGCCAGCTTACCAATTACAGTTTCGCCAAAGTCGCTGTAACTTTCAAAGCGGCCCGCCACGTTGATAAGAAATTCATCGGTTACGTTGGATTCCAAATCTGCGTAAACGCTTAGATTTGTGCGGCCTTCATCAACGGCATTTTGTGGGAAAAAGCCCGGAAAGACCTGTGAACCTGTGGGGGCTGTTTCCCCAAACTGATTTTCAAAGCCGCCATCCTGGAATGATGCTTGTTCTCCTTGTTCTACTGTAAAGTTTTCGTATCGGAAATTTACCCCCAATGCAACATTCAATGGATTTGCGAATCCTATATCTACGGGGCGTAACAGCTCAAAGGCAGAATTCCATTGTGTTAACGCTTCTGCTCCGGCATCAAAGCTTCGTTGATTGGGTGGTATTTGGGGACCCAAAGAAGTATTGAGCGAATTGGTGATGTTAAACTTAAAATGATTATAGCCTATTACACTGTTAAGGTCGTAATTCCATTCACCAAGTAATCCTTTTAAACCCAGAGAGGCAGAAAAATCATCAACGGGGGTATCGAAGTTGGGGAGAAAACCAATAGGATAAATGGAGGACCAGTTTCTTCCATCCATAGAACGCCGATAAAAGCCCTGACTTAAACTTTCCCGATGGCTGTATCCGCCGAAGGTATATAGCTGGGTGTTGGAATCGTCGGCAATGAGGTATTCACCATTCCACCATGCATACACATTATCTGTTTCGCCATCGCCCCAGTGGTGATTCGGTTGAGAAACCGGATTATTTTTTTCGACCACTTCACCATCATCATTAATAATATCCGCATCGCCGTCAACAATCTGATCACGCGGATCAGCCCCGGCCCTGTTGGTAGGGTCGCGATGGCGATATTGAGCAAAGACATTGAAAAATCCTCTGTCGCTCAATGGGATTCCGTATTCACCGGTTAAATCATAGGTGGTTCCGTCTGTACTATATTCATCCGGGGCATATTCTCCCACTTTTCCGGTGATGCGGGGGCGTATCACCCGTCTTTTTAAGTTTACGTTAATAACACCTGCTATAGCATCTGATCCATATTGTGCGGCCGCTCCATCCCGGAGTACTTCAATCCGGCCGATAGCGTTAGAGGGAATAGCGTTAAGATCAACCCCGCTGGAGCCATTTTGAATGCCCGAACCCAACCGGTGAACCAAGGCGGTAGGATGGCGCCGTTTACCGTTAACGAGCACCAGCGTATGATCGGGGCTGAGTCCGCGGAGTGTAAACGGACGCACAGCATCGGTTCCGTCGGCTACTGTTTGATGGGGAAAATTAATTGAAGGTGCTATCTTTTCGAGTATCTGGGTTATTTCAGAGGTACCCTGGGTTGATATCTGCTCCGCTGTAAACACATCAACGGGAACCGCCAGTTCATCAGCTGCGGTATGGCTGGCCCGTGAACCTATTACGGAAATCTGTTGGCCCATCGCGGATGTGGTTTGAAGCGTAAAATTTTGAACCAATTCCTGGCCTGCTTCAAGCGTGATTTCTTCGCTTGTCTGCCGAAAACCCACAAATGTAACCCGAAGGGTATAGGTGCCCGGTTCAATATCGTTAATAACATAATCTCCTGTCGCATTGGTTGCGGCACCTTTTGAGGTTTCTACCAACAGAATATTGGCTCCTGCAAGTGGTTCGCCACCGTCATTGGTGACGGTTCCCCTTACGGTTGCCGAATTTTGAGCAAACAATTGCAAAGGAAGGAGTATAGCTAAACATATAACAGATATTGTAATGGGTGTTTTCATAGCGTGATATTTAAGGTTAAGAAGAACTATTGACTTAAGGTTTGTATAAAACCTTTAGAA
>JBDNFJ010000280.1:0-1207 GCA_041689895.1 Gracilimonas sp.
CCTGAATACGCTTTCGTATGAGCAGCATCGGGAAGTGTCGTCTCGGCTTTTCGATAAAACCATGGATATTATCGACCTTCACCGCGAGCAATCCAGCGGAGCCGGCAACATTTTGCCTATACTGGAGAAACTGCCTCTCGACGAACAAAGAAAGTATATTGAACAGCTCAAAGCTATGGGAAGTCCGGTAGGCGATTTAATTCAAAACCAGTTTATTACGGTTGATCAAATTCCTCGTTTAGATGATGAATTGGTACGAGATGCGCTCTCTTCCATAGATACAGGAACGCTGCTTGTCGCCGTTATCGATCTGGATGAGAAATCCACGAACAAACTGCTTTCAGTCCGCCCAAAAAGAGAGCAACGGCTAATCCAAATGGAAATACAACAAGGTGCTCCTATAAGTAAAAAGCGGTCGGAAGCCGCCTTGAATGATGTAATGAAGCTAATCCGTCAGGCTTCTAATCACAGAAAAAATGGGTAACATTCACATGAGCATAAGATTCCAAATCAGGATATTCCAACGCTTCCTCATACTGGGCGTTTTGATGATTTTTGCATCTGCTTGCAGTGCTACAAAAGAATTGCCCAAAGAAGTTGCCCCCGTTGAACCTGCCCAAACCGAAGTGGCAGAAAACACAACGGAAGTAGCCGAGCAGGCTAAAAAAGCAGAAGAACGGCGTGCCAAGATGGAAGAATTATACAAAGAAGAGCTGCGGAAAGAATATCAGGCCAAAGCAAATGGCTTAACCACCTACTACATTTTGGCCCAGCAGCAGTATTTTAAGAGCCAGTATAAAAATGCTTTTTATCTGATTAATAAAGCCGCCAAGGTAAAAGAAACCTCCGACGTATTAGCCTTAAAAGGAAATATCTATCTTGCACTCGGCTCAACAGAAAGATTTGCTGAAAACTGGAGAAAAGCACTGGAAATGGACGATGATTTCATTCTGCCTACCTCCTTTGCCCTAATCCAGGAACTTCGTAAACAAGGCCTGATTGACGCTAATTTTAAACGGAATTTCTAACCACGGCTAAATGCGCACGTCCATACTAAATATTCTTTGTTTTTGCATATCTATAGTCATCTTGGGATGGGGAGCTTTGATTGTAACCGGCGTTACTACATATAACGTTATTCCTGGGTACGCCACTTTTTTAAACCTCCCGAGCTTAGCCATTGTTTTTGGGGGGATTGCGGGCAGCG
>JBDNFJ010000281.1:0-8054 GCA_041689895.1 Gracilimonas sp.
GGTTCCTTTTCTTTTTATGATGTTAGATTCAACTTGCTCATCTAAACATCCAAAACAGAGATTAACTGCCTATATTTAGTACCGCGCTAACATCTGTTTGTTTCCATATCCTCTTGCTAACCTTTCTGGGATCGTGTTCTTTTGGGGGCTTCTACCAATCATTTTGGCAGGAAGAGTTACGGAAACACATTCAGATTTTAACTTCTATGTAAGCAAACAGAACTATTCTGAGGAGCTCAAATGTAACCTTGAAACAAATTGCTAAAGCTTTGGGCATTTCTGCCATAACGGTTTCACGAGTGATTAATAATAAATCGAATGTAAGCGAACAAATGCGCGCAACGGTCTTGGCGAAAGCTAAAAGTATGGGGTACACTCCTAACCATGTAGCAAAAAGGTTGGTTTCGCAAAAAACCTATACTGTTGGCGTGGTTATCCCTGAAATTCATCATGCTTTTTTCTCGGAAGTTGTAAGCGGGATTGAAGCTGTGGTGTATGAAAAAAAGTATCAGCTTTTACTAACCAATTCTGCCGAAGATGTTGACCGAGAGAGAAACGTGATTGAGGCATTGAGACTTAAAAGAGTAGATGGTATTTTGCTATCGTGCGCCAATAATTCGACTGATGAAGACTACTATAAAGAGCTGGTTCATTCGGGATTAAATCTCGTTTTTTTGACCGATGTATCCAAAAAATTGGTGCAAGTTGTGTAAAAGTGAATAATGAATCGAGCTCCTATCAAATCACAAATCATTTAATTGGGCATGGATATAAAAAGATAGCTTATTTAGGTGGAGCAGAAAATCTGTTAGTTGCTCAGGAGCGATTTTTAGGATTTAAAAGAGCCTTAACTGAATACCATATCCCGCTTAAAAAACGATGGGTACAAGAAAGTGGATTTCGCGAAAGTGGGGGTTACAAAGCAATGAATAAGTTGCTTAGTTTGCCCAAAGATGAATGGCCTCGTGCCGTGGTTGCTATCAACGATCCCGCTGCTTTTGGAGCCATGAAAGCCATTCAAGAGCATGGCCTTTCTATCCCGGACGACATTGCCATCACCGGCTTTAGTGATGATATTCGCGCAGCCCTAATAACACCCGCTAACCACGGTGCACCAATCAGCTTTTGAATTGAGGAAAAGAGCCGCCGAAAAGTCAATTCAAACTATTGAAACGGAAGATGAGCCTCACGAGAATATTGAAATTTGTACTCGCCTAAAGATTAGAGAATCATGTGGTACTCATTAAAGGTTGTTTCGTGTTTATTAAATCATTGGCATAGGAGTAATTTGACTTAGAGTGGATGAATGGTATTATTAATGTTAACGATAACATGATGAATAAAAATTCACTCTAATCACCTTTTAAAAAAAAGAACACGGGAAGCTCAATATGAAATCACTTTCAATTTTTCTTACGCTATGTGCCATGATGATGAATCAGGCTCTGGCACAGGATAGGAAATGGAGCCCGGCCCCAAACCCACTTATGACCCAATGGGCAGAGCAGGTGAACCCAAATCAGCCTTTGTCTAAATATCCAAGGCCGCAACTGGTGAGAGATGATTGGAAGAGTTTGAATGGATTGTGGGAGTATGCGATCGTTCCCATGTTAGAGAGTGCTCCGACTGAGTGGATGGGAGAAATCTTGGTGCCTTTTGGGATAGAATCATCCCTTTCGGGGGTAAAAAAACGGGTGGGTCCAAATCATAAGCTTTGGTACCAAACGGCCTTTACTGTTCCCAAAAAATGGAACAAAAAAAGAATATTTTTGCACTTTGGGGCGGTTGATTGGAAGTCGGAAATTTGGGTAAACGGCAAAAATGTAGGGCACCATCAGGGTGGTTATACAGGTTTTTCAATGGATATAACCGATGCTTTGAAGAAGGGTAAGAAACAGCAGATTACCGTTTCGGTGTGGGATCCGACCGATGATGGAGTGCAGCCAAGAGGTAAACAAGTGAGAGATCCACAAAGTATTTGGTACACCCCAACAACCGGAATCTGGCAAACCGTGTGGCTGGAAGCGGTTCCCGAGGTATCGATAGAAAATTTAAAAATGGAACCAAATATTGGAGCGGGGGAATTGTCGCTTACCGTGAGTAGCACAGGCGGGGCGGATTATACGATAAAAGCCATGGTTTTTGATGGCTCAAAAAAAGTAAATGAAGTAGTAGGGAAATTAAACGAGGCCTTCCAAATCCCAATAAAAAATGCCAAGCTTTGGTCGCCCGATTCTCCTTTTCTATATGATTTAAAAGTAGTATTGATGAAGGACGGCAAAAAAGTGGATGCCATTGAAAGCTACTTTGGGATGCGAGAAGTAAACGTAGCAAAAGCAGCAGATGGTTTTATGCGTTTGTTTTTGAATGGGGAGCCGATATTTCATTACGGCTTATTAGACCAAGGGTTTTGGCCGGATGGCATTTATACCGCGCCTACCGACGAGGCTTTGAGGTACGATATTGAAGTGACCAAGAAACTGGGCTTCAACATGATTAGAAAACACGTGAAAGTTGAACCCGCCCGATGGTACTATTGGGCTGACAAATTGGGGATTTTAGTGTGGCAAGATATGCCCAGTGGAGATGACTTTGTACATGGTGGAAAGCCTGACATCATCAGAAGCGCGCAGTCGGCTTATAATTATAAGCAGGAGTTTAAGGAGATGATCACCCAACATTATAATAATCCCTCCATTGTAGTATGGGTGCCCTTTAATGAAGGCTGGGGACAATTTCAGACGGAGGAAATAACGGAGCTTGCGCGCCAGCTTGATCCAACCCGAATTATCAATACCGTAAGTGGTTGGCAAGATAGAGGTGTTGGCGATATGCATGATATCCATAGTTATCCCGGCCCTGCTATGCCCGAGCCTGAAAGTAACCGTACGGCTATTTTGGGAGAATTTGGCGGCGAGGCCCTGGTAGTGAAAGACCATTTGTGGATTAAAGATTTGTCAAGAGCACCGAGCCACTATGAAACTTCGCAATCGAAAGATCAGCTTCATGCCACCTATAAAAGCCTGCTTACTAAATTAATGGAGTTAAAGAGCAAAGGATTAGCGGGCGCTGTATATACGCAAACCACCGATGTAGAATCTGAGGTAAATGGAATAATGACGTATGATAGAAAAGTAATAAAATTTGATCTTGATTTTATAAAGGAGCTCCACAGAAAAGTAATAAAAGAATAGCGGGATTAAATTTTGATTTATAAATACCCAACAGCATTATCCCGATGCACCCAATCAACTGAGTTTCCCATCTATTGAATTGAAACCTGAAGAGACTTATCCATACCGTTTCTTTATATAAATTCAGCGTAGATTAGAGGGAATGCCGAAACCTATTTTTTAGCATGAAAGAATGGATGCCATTCTTATAATAATTTTGTGTGCAAATCTTTTGAGTGGATGTATAATGGCTGAGTTGGGTGATAAAATGTATAAGAAATTTGTTTCAACCTACCGAAAAGAACCGATTATGGTAGAATCGCCGGGCAGTATAAACTTGCTGGGCGATCATACCGATTATAACGATGGCTTTGTGCTATCAACTGCTATTGACAGAGTGATTGTGATGGGAATGGCGAAAAATAATCTGGAAAGAATCCGCGCATTTTCGGTAGATATGAATGAGTCGACCGTGATGGACCTGAACGACCTGTGTAAAAACGAAAAACATTGGGCAAATTACATCAAAGGGGTAGCCGTTGAGCTCCAGAGAGCAGGGTTTGATATCAAAGGTTTTGATATTGTTTTTGGTGGAAATATTCCAATTGGGGCAGGGTTGTCCTCATCCGCTGCATTAGAGGGGGGACTACTGGTTGGGTTGAATCACTTATTTAAGCTGGGTTTGACCCGCATAAAAAAAACCGGGATTGGTCAACTTGCCGAGCAAAACCATATTGGGGTGAATGGTGGAATCATGGATCAATTCATAAACCTACACGGTGAAAAGGATAAGGCTCTAAAACTGGATTGCCGCACGCTGGAATATCAACAATATCCATTCAAACAAGATGATATTAATCTTGTGGTCTGTAACTCGAAAGTAAATCATAACGTGGCTACTTCAGAATGCAATGTGCGCAGGGAACAATGCAAAAAAGGGATGAAAGTACTTCAAAAGTACAATCCTGAAATCAAAAACCTTCGAGATGTTTCCTTTGAACAACTTGAAGAACATAAAAATGAAATGAATGAGTTGGCTTACCTCCGATGTAAGTTTGTGTTGGAAGAAAATGAACGTGTTCAGCGTGCTTGTAGCCACTTAGAGGAAAAAGATTTTGAAGCATTTGGAAAACAAATGTTTGTATCACACGAGGGATTAAGTAGCCATTATGAAGTAAGTTGTGAGGAGGTAGATATTTTAGTTGAATTAGCCAAAGACCACCCGGGAGTGTTGGGGAGCCGAATGATGGGCGAAGGCTTTGGCGGATGCACCGTCAATTTGGTAAAAGAAGAGCAGGTGAGTTCCTTTAAAGATTTTATGGCTGAGGAATACAGAAGCAGAACAGGAATTGAGGCGGGTATCTATATCACACAAATTAGTGATGGCGCTAAAATTATAGAAATGTAAATCATGCAACTGAGTTTCTGTAGAAAACTACATCTGAAACTGAATCTACAAATGGGAGATTGGATACAAGTTTATTCCTGCCGAACAAAATGTTCACGACAAGATCAGCAGAAAGAAACGGTTGGCGCACAAAAGCCAAAATATGATCCAACTTACTTATTTATGTCTCGGTAATAAAAAGAGCCGGAGATACACGCAGTTCCGAAACTCTTGGGTGAAAGCCTTTGAAGAATTTTTTGAATACAATGTTGCTGATGCTTTTTCACAAAATTAGGCCTTTTATCAAAAAGAGATTGGTATTAGCATTCTTTTTTCTTCATTTTGGATGAAGATTACCTTGTTAGTATTTATCAATAAATAGAAATTATATAAGTATTATTTTATGTATCGATTTATTAATGATAAATGTATATATTTTCATTAATTGAAATGTTATTCATAAACTTACTTACTCATGGATATTAAATTTGTAAAACGCTCTACGGTAAAATCTTCCAAAAAACGAACCTCTAAGTTCAAGCCTTTGCTAGAAGCAGTTGAAAAATTAAAGCCGGGTGGTCAAGCGGTTGAGGTGGGCTACTCCAACGAAAAGAATATAAACTCGATGCGTACGGCGGTATATCAGTTTGGTAAACAAAACAACTTTAAAGTAAAAAGCCGAAGAGACGCCGATCATAAAAAGATTTATTTCTATCGGGATAAATAGCGGAATCAAAATTTTGGGTTTTCTGTTCATTCATTACATCTAAAAAAACCGATAGATTGAAGGAATGATATGAGCACCAAAACACAACATTTGACCCAAATTGCACGGTTAAGCAAAGAGCAGATTCTAAAGAGGTTTTCAGCCGTTAGGGATTTTACCCGATATCTGGTTGAGCCATTGGAAATTGAGGACTTTGTAATTCAGGCCTCGGAGTTTGTAAGTCCAACGAAATGGCATCTGGCACATACCAGCTGGTTTTTCGAGACCTTTGTACTGGGTAAATTTGAGGATGGTTTTGAAAGCCTGCATCCACAATACGCCTATCTCTTCAATTCGTATTATCTGCAAACGGGCGTTCCATTTACCCGAGCAAAACGCGGAATATTGTCTCGCCCTACCGTTAAAGAGGTGTTTGAATACCGCAAATATGTGAATGAGCAGGTAACATCATTCATTGAACATTGCTCAAATGAAGTTTGGGAAGAAGCGGCCAAAGTGATTGAGATTGGAATGAATCACGAACAGCAGCATCAGGAACTTATTTTGACGGATCTAAAATATATGCTGGGACAAAACCCACTGCTTCCGGTATATAGAGAAATAGAACACCAGCCGATTGCAAAAGCTTCTGCCATAAACTGGGTGCCTTTTGAAGAAAAGGTGGTGGAAATTGGAAATATTGGCGATGAATTTACCTACGATAATGAACATCCTCGTCATCGTACGCTGGTGCAGAATTTTGAGCTTGCAGACCGACTGATTACCAACGGAGAATATCTCGAATTTATGAACGACGATGGATATTCAAGATCCGAACTTTGGCTGGATGAAGGCTGGTCAACGGTGAAAGATAATGCCTGGAAAGCTCCCTTGTATTGGTACAAAAGAGAGGGGAAGTGGATGCAGTTTACACTATCCGGCGCCAGAGAAATAGATTTAAATGAACCGGTAACGCATGTGAGCTACTACGAGGCCGATGCTTTTGCCCGATGGAAAGGTGTTCGTTTACCCACCGAAGAAGAGTGGGAACACGCCTGTGGAAATCGGGTTATTGAAGGGAATTTTGTGGATGAGCGTCACTTTCACCCAACAGGTATTGAATCGGATTCAAATTCAAATCCGCTTAAAAAAATGTATGGCGATGCCTGGGAATGGACGATGAGTGCTTATGGTCCGTATCCAAATTACAAACCGCTTCCCGGTGCTTTGGGCGAGTACAACGGCAAGTTTATGGCTAATCAGTACGTATTGCGGGGTGGATCTTGTGCTACATCAAAAGCGCATATCCGAAAGACCTACCGTAACTTTTTTCACGCCCATGCGCGTTGGCAGTTCAGTGGCATCAGGTTGGCTAAATAAATTTCTGGAGTCGCAAATTATTTGGTGAAGCCATCTGTTTGGTAAATTCCTTTTAACATCTACAGACAACATGACCAAAGAAGAACAGCTACAAACCATGCTCCGTGAAGTAAAGCATGGATTAAGCCTGCCCCAAAAAGTACTACCCAGCAAATTCTTTTATGATGAAAAAGGCTCCCAGCTTTTTGATCAGATCACTGAGTTGGAGGAATATTACCCCACTCGGATGGAGCGCACCATCCTCGATGATCATGTTGATGAGATTGGAGATTACCTTGGGGAGCAGGTTTTATTGATAGAGTTGGGAAGCGGCAGTAGCGATAAAACACGCATCTTGCTTTCGAACCTGGATAACATTTCAACCTATATTCCTGTTGATATTTCGGGCGAGTATCTTTTTAAAGTTGGGGAAATGCTTCAGCATGAATATCCACAAATTAAGATCATACCCCTTCAAGCCGATTATATGCAATCTTTTGAGCTGCCTGAGATAAATGATACGGACCGAAAAGTGGTTTTCTTTCCCGGCTCCACTATCGGGAATTTTAGGCGTGAAACCGTGAATCGGTTTTTAAGCGTGGTGGCAGATATTGCCGGCCCTGATGGTGGCTTCCTAATTGGCGTTGATTTAAAGAAAGAAATTCCTGTTATGGAAGCTGCTTATAATGATAAAAAAGGCGTAACGGCTGCTTTCAATCGGAATATGTTGCATCATCTAAACCAAAGCTTGGATTCCAATTTTGATCCTGATGCTTTCAAGCACAAGGCTATTTGGAATGAAAATGTGGGCCGAATTGAAATGCATTTGTTTAGCCTAAAAGACCAGAAGGCGCGAGTGGATGGTGAGGTGATTTCATTTAAGAAGGGCGAATCTATTCATACTGAAAATTCACATAAATATACGCTGCAAGGATTTCAAGAAATTGTTGCACCGTGGTTTACTGTGAAAAAAGTGTGGACAGATGATAACAACTGGTTCAGTTTGCAATATTTGGAGACAAGATAAATTCGAGCTTTAAGATTCTGCCACGTTGGCCCAGTCCAGATATTTTTCCCGAAGTTCTTCTACATGTTGGTCAATGGAATCTTGCTGCCAGTTGGTGGTATCAATAGGGGGATGAATGTGCGCATTTATAATTCCACCTTTGGTAAGTAAGGAACCGCCAAGGCTTAGTTTCTGATTTCCGTCAAAGTAAATCGGCACAATAGGAAAGCCTAAGTCAATGGCCATGTAAAAAGCCCCTTTCTTAAAAGGCCCGATGACTCCCGGATGTTTCCGAGATCCCTCCGGCGCCACCATCATGGAAAGCTTATTGTGCCTTAGCCGAGCGTACGTATTCTGGATTTTTCGGATGGCTTTTTCGCTGTTCTTTCGTTGAATAAAAACCTGTCCGGTAAGCCTTCCCAC
>JBDNFJ010000282.1:0-4444 GCA_041689895.1 Gracilimonas sp.
ATAGATCGAGAAATGAAGAAAGAGTATAGCCATAAGTTCTATGACTGATGAATGACGATGAGAT
The DNA here is from genome assembly GCA_041689895.1 of Gracilimonas sp. Taxonomy (GTDB): domain Bacteria; phylum Bacteroidota; class Rhodothermia; order Balneolales; family Balneolaceae; genus Gracilimonas. The sequence goes on from JBDNFJ010000282.1 coordinate 65, forward strand.
ATCACAAAAGATGAAGAAATACACCATAACCCGTGCCGCGTCACGCGGTATGAATTTAGTTCCTGGTGCACTAGCTACAAAATAAATATGAGTTTACCCAAAAAAAATGGAGGTTGGATAAGCATCCAACCCCCAAAGCTAAACCCCAAAAGAAACAAAAAGATAGGAATTTAGTCCTTTTTATCTTTATTGTCGTCGTTATCTTCTTCGACGACACCTTTAATTTCATCTTTAATCTTACGCTCTACTTCATCTGCCACTTCCGGATTATCGATCATAAACTGCTTGGCGGCTTCACGCCCCTGAGCTATTTTCGTATCTCCGTAACTGTACCATGAGCCCGCTTTTGTTAAAATATTCAAATCCGAACCCAGATCAATAATCTCTCCTTCTTTGGAGATACCCTGACCATACAATATATCAAATTCTGCGACCTTAAAAGGTGGCGCAAGTTTATTCTTAACGACTTTTACTTTAACCGTATTGCCCACGACATTTCCTTCCTTATCTTTTATAGATGCACCTCTTCGTCGTATGTCGAGTCGCTGGGAACAATAAAACTTTAACGCATTACCACCCGTAGTAGTTTCAGGATTACCGAATAATACACCAATTTTTTCTCTAAGCTGATTGATAAACATACAACAGCACCCTGTACGACCGATGGAACCGGTCAATTTCCGCAAAGCCTGCGACATCAACCGAGCATGCAAACCCATCTGAGAATCACCCATTTCTCCTTCGATCTCAGATCGTGGCGTCAGAGCGGCTACAGAATCAATCACTATAATATCAATAGCTCCTGAACGAATCAGGTTCTCGGTAATTTCCAAGGCCTGCTCACCATTATCAGGTTGTGATATCAACAGATTTTCTGTATCCACACCCAGTGCCTGAGCATAATTCCGATCAAATGCGTGCTCTGCATCAATAAAGGCAGCTATGCCTCCTAGACGCTGACATTCTGCTATGGCGTGAATCGCCAGGGTTGTCTTCCCAGAGGATTCAGGACCATATATTTCAACTACTCTTCCACGTGCGTATCCATTGACACCCAGTGCAATATCCAAGCTCAAGGAGCCGGTAGGAATAGCGTCCACATCAACCACCGGAGAATCGCCCATTCGCATGATCGAACCTTTCCCGTAGGTCTTTTCCAGACGATCCATCGTCATCTTAAGGGCTTTGAGTTTAGCCTCTTTAGTATCTGCCATTCAGCTTTCTCTTTTTAAAACCTTTTATTTTACACATAAATGTGAAACACAAAGTTATGTAAAATAGTTGACACCAAAAAAATAATTTCAACTTTCGAGTCAAAGTTGCAATCAGGTCTTTATAAGGTATCGGACTCTTCTCTGCTATAAGCCAAAATACGGTCAATGGACTTCCTGCTTGGTCGCATAATCACAGAATCAAGCATCTCTTTGGTTTCCATAACTTCCTGGAAAGCGTCCTCCGAGGGTCCATCACTCAGTATCTGGTTGATGATCTCAGCATTCTCTGTCGCCGAAGTTTCGTGGTAAATAAAAGGTATTAGTTTAAGTGTAAAGTCTAGTTTCATAGGCCTGCAAATGTATCTATTGGTTCGATAATAAAAATTTCCATACTTTAACTATTTCAAATTGACCGATATTGTAAAAGTTTTTTACTTTAACATATGCTATTAATTTGTCATTCAACTATCTAACAAATAAATCAATATTCAAAAGACATGGAATTGCTTCGATCCAATGTCTTTAAGTCAAACGAAAATGCAGGGTTAAATTATATTTAATAAGCTCATTTTCTGCATACAAACAGCTATCTTGATGGTTATACCTACACAAAAGCAAGTACACATACACATTCAAAGAAAAAGAACAATGGGAAAGAAAAATAAAAAAGACAAAGAAGTATTCACAGAGGAAGAGTTAGTTGCCCAGGGGATCTGCCCCGATTGCTGGAATGAAATGGCCTACTATAACGAGTACATGACCTTCGTAGAAGACCGAACCAAATCAGACATCCATGGTCCCAAGGATCAGAAAAAAGGATTTATAGAGGAATTTGTACAAGATAACATTACCGGTATCCATCTAAAGAATGATCATAACAGGCACTACTGCCCGAACTGTGAGAAGGAATATCTATACGAACCAGGGCAAGTGGAAAACCAGGATGAAGACGATTCTGAAAAATCATAATACATATATAGTTTGAGATGCTCAAAGTCCAGAACATTTCGTTTTTCACGTAAGGTTTCCCGGCCTAAGGCATTATAATTCACTACACCGTTGGCACTGAAGCGGGTTTTTTGCTGGATTCCTTGCTCAGTTTACACCACACCTATGGTTTCAGTTTGACCATATCTTGGTAAAAAAATTCCAAACACATATAACAACCACTGCAATTGCCCCTTGATGTAAAATCATTAAATTTAGTTCGAGCAATTTCAAATAATGAGAAATGCAAAAGTGATTCTTAGCAGTAAAGTAAAGGATACTTAGAGATTTACCAGACCCAAAAAATGAGTTTCATTACCTAACTTGCATCTTAAGGATCATTTTGTATTTTTGGACATACTGACATATCAAAAAATTGAATAAGCTTACCCCCTATCACGCAAAATATTTTGCCTATCAATTGACCAGGCAATTACCTGCCAATGATGTGACTAAACTGACAGCTTCTTTGCAAGATGCTCAGGTGGATTTGAATCCTCATCAAGTAGAAGCAGCTCTCTTTGCTTTTAAGTCTCCTTTATCCAAGGGAGCTTTATTAGCAGATGAAGTTGGACTTGGGAAAACGATTGAAGCCGGGATTATTCTCTCACAGGAATGGGCTGAGCGCAAAAGAAAACTACTTATCATTGCACCTTCCAATCTCCGAGAGCAATGGAAACAGGAAATGTCTGATAAATTCTATCTGCCTTCATCCATCCTGGAGTCCAAGTCATTCAACACTGAAATCAAAAATGGGAATCTCAATCCATTCGATCAGGAAGACAACATTATCATTTGTTCCTTCCATTTTGCGAAAAACAAAGCACCGTATTTACAGAACGTCAATTGGGATTTGGTGATCATAGATGAAGCCCATCGACTTAGAAATGTGTACAAGCCTTCGAATAAAATAGGAAATGCTATAAAAAGTTCTCTCTCTCACTGTAAAAAAGTATTGCTCACGGCTACACCATTACAAAATTATATCTTAGAATTGTACGGTTTAGTTAGTTTAATAGACCCTTATATTTTCGGAGATTTAAAGAGCTTCAAGAGCCAGTATAGCAGACTTGTCAGTATCAATAAATTTGACGAGTTACGGGAGCGATTACAGCCAATTTGTCAACGGACACTGAGAAGACAGGTACTGGAATACATAAGATATACAAAACGGATCCCACTTGTAGAAGAATTTATACCGACAGAAGAAGAGAAGAAGTTATACCACGATATCTCTGATTACTTATACCGTCCAAAGCTGTACGCTTTACCAAATAGTCAACGCCAACTCGTGACGCTTATCCTTAGAAAACTATTGGCATCTTCCACATACGCTATTTATGGAACACTGGATGCTTTGGTTAAAAAACTGGAAGCTATTTTGGACAGGTTTAGTTATATTGAGAATGAAGATCTGGCCATGGATTTTGAAACCTATGATGAAGTTGAAGACGAGTGGTCAGAAGAATACGAAGAAAGTGAATTTGTAGAATCTGAAAGTTTTACCCTGGAAGAAATCGAAGCTAATAAAAAAGCTTTAGTATTTACTGAATCAAGGAGGACGCAAGACTTCCTGTGTGATATGCTCGAAGCAAGAGGGTATGCCGGTAAGGTGGTAAAATTCAATGGTTCAAACAATGATTCGAAATCCCGAGAAATATATAAAGATTATGTGAAGAAGCATCAGGGTACAGACATGCTTTCCGGTTCCCCAACATCTGACAAAAGAGCAGCCATTGTCAGCCATTTTAAAGAACATGCCACCATAATGGTTGCTACGGAAGCCGCCGCTGAGGGCATCAACTTGCAATTTTGTTCTCTGGTAGTAAATTTTGACTTACCCTGGAATCCACAGCGCATAGAACAAAGAATAGGCAGATGTCACAGGTATGGCCAGAAGTATGATGTAGTCGTCATCAACTTTCTCAATAGAAATAATGCAGCTGATCAAAGAGTCTACGAACTGCTCGATCAAAAATTTAGGTTATTTGATGGGGTCTTCGGTGCTTCAGATGAGGTCTTAGGAAGCCTTGGAAATGGTGTGGATTTTGAAAAAAGAATAGCAAAAATATACCAGGAATGCAGATCAACAGAAGATATCGAGTCAGCTTTCAATGAGCTTCAGGAAGAATTGAAACCAGATATTTCTGAAAAAATAAAAGGCACCAGAAAAGTTTTA
>JBDNFJ010000283.1:0-2618 GCA_041689895.1 Gracilimonas sp.
ACGGCAGCGCGCTCCATGCTTCCGTTATACTCATTTAGCTTCTCTTCATATTTCTCGAAGAGGGTGAAAGCATCGGCGGTGGAGCCGGCAAAACCGGCCAGTACTTTTCCGTTATAGAGCTTTCGTACTTTCTTGACCGTGCTTTTCATGATGGTTTTGTCCATGGTGGCTTGGCCATCACTGCCAATAGCCGCTTTGCCATTGTGAATGATGCCAACCACGGTAGTAGCATGTAAATCAGATAAATTCATAAAATAGTAGGATTAAAAAGATTGAATGTAGGAGTACAAAAACCAAGCCAAGCTCTAATTAGAAGACTTATAGTACTTGGAATTACCTCTTCCGTTCGAATTGTCACCCCGGCTACTGCCATCTCGTTCTTTTTTAGAGATGTCGAGGTTTTCTTTTTTCTCTTTACCACTTTCCAATTCCAAAAGCTCACCTTCGCGATCCATCACTTCTTCGATAGACTCGTCTCTCATCACTATATCGGTGATATCAATATCGGAACCTACCAGAGTGGCGCGGAATTCATTGAGTGAAACGGTTTCGTCGCCAATCAGAGAAACTTTGATATGGTAGGTAAGCATCCATTTCCAACGCGTACTCATAACGCCTTTGGTTAAAACAGACTTCAGGTACGGGTTCACGTAGAGATCGACCGCACGATAATTGGTGTTGTGTTTGAATTTACTCAACCAGGTTTCAAGATCAGTTAGAATAGTATCTTGAGTTACCACATTTCCGGAACCTCCACAAACGGGACAAACCTTAGAAACAGAATTTACGACGCTTGGGCGAATACGTTGACGGGTAATCTGTACCACTCCGAAATCACTCATGCCTAACACATTGGTTTTGGCAGGATCTTTGATAAATTCTTTTTTCAGTTCATCGTAAATCTTCTTACGATTTTTATCATCCCGCAAGTCAATGAAATCAACTACAATAATGCCTCCAATATCACGTAAACGGAGCTGTTTAGCTATTTCGCGAGCAGCTTCCAGATTGGTTTTAAGCGAGTTGTCTTCCTGACGTTTTTTGGCTGCATAAGGTCCCGAGTTCACATCCACTACATACATAGCTTCCGTTTGTTCAAAAATCAGATAACCGCCCGATTTCATTCGCACACGTGGACTGAAAATAGAATTTACTTCTTGAGCTATTTTCATATAATCGAAAATGTGCTCTTTCCCTTTGTAAAGCTCCACATTGGGTACCATCTGTGGCGCTATTTGGCTTACATAAGATTTTATTTGGCGATAGCGAGCAGGGTCGTCAATTAGCACTCGATCATAGTTTTTGGCAAACAGATCCCGAATCAGACTTTCGGTCATATTTAGGTCGCGGTAAAGTAGAGAAGGGGGTTTGGCATCATCCAGGCGATCTACAATCGTTTCCCATTTTTGGAGCACATTTCGCAAGTCATCTTCTAAGGCTTTTTTATCTTGCCCATCTGCAACGGTGCGAACGATGACCCCAAAACCATCGGGAACCATATTATTCAGGATTCCCTTCAGGCGACGGCGTTCTTTGTAATGGCCAATTTTTTTAGAAACGGCAATGTAATCGCCCATGGGAATAAGTACCAGAAAACGTCCGGCAATGGTGATATCGGTAGAAATACGAGGGCCTTTGGAACCAATGGGCTCCTTCACAATTTGAACCAGCAATTTCTGTCCGGTTCGAAGTATTTTCCCAGCCAGTATCTGCTTCTCTACATTGGAGAGCTTTTCTTTATTCTGAATATCTTTTTTGGCGTGATTAGGAATAGCATCCGGGCCATTTAGCTTGGTGATGTAATCATCCAAATGATCGCCTGCGTCAGAAAAGTGTAGAAAGGCATCTTTCGGAGTGCCCATGTCGATAAAAGCAGCGCGAATTCCACTTAATACTTTGTGGACTCTGGCTACATAAATATTACCAACCGTACGCTGGTTTTCTTCCGTCTCTATGAATAGCTGCGCTAACTCGTTGTTTTCTAAAAGCGCAATACGGGTCTGGTTGCCCGAAGAGTGTATAATAATTTGATTCTTCATTAAAATTCTTCCTTTCCCGGAAGCCGCTAAAGCCCCTGCAAACGAACCATCGCATTAATTTACGGTGCAAATGGAGTACGGTCTCGGTAGAGAACGCGGGGTTCAAAGCAAACGGTCGAGCGGCTGCTTCGGGATAAATATCTGTTAAAATTGTTTTATTTAGGGTTTCCTGTTTGGAATCTGAAAAGAGGTTCTGCGTTAACGTCGAGACTAATAATCCGCAGAAAAAGAAAAAATCGATAAAAGCATCATTACGATAAGATGTCAGGGATGCCGCCAAAGAGTGTTCTTGGTATGTATTGTGTGCGTTCAGCAATCAAAAATAGTTTTAAAAAGCTTGTTTAAGTCGATTTTATACTTCCGTCAATATAACTGGGAAAGTGGATTAATGTAAACGTCATTTGGGATTATTTTAATTATAAGATAGCGGGGGTAATTGATGTAAGAAAAGAGACGTAAGACGCCAGATTTTTGGGAGTAAAATGGCCCGCCCTTTTTCCTCATTACGAACGTCTCGTTCGTAATGCATGTGGGAAGCTCTGCTTCCAGTGAAATATGCGAGATTTTACTGAAAGTGCC
>JBDNFJ010000284.1:0-3015 GCA_041689895.1 Gracilimonas sp.
ATGTTTAACCAGCATTGCACCAATCAGTTGCATATGCAAAACCGAATAATGAAGCCAGAAAACTCCCTTCCCAAAAAAGATTGTAAGGAATTCCACACTCATTGCTCTTACCTTAGAAAAAGTAGAACCATGAAATCTTTAGATACTCCTTTTAATACGATGCCAGATATCGCGCAAGCAGAACACATCTTACACGAAGTTTTTGGATATGAGAAATTTCGTCCACTTCAGAAAGATATCATCCAAAACGTCCTCACCAAAAAAGATACGCTGGCTATAATGCCTACCGGAGGTGGAAAATCGTTGTGTTACCAAATCCCTGCTCTCTTATTTGAGGGACTTACAATTGTAGTTTCTCCCCTTATTTCCCTGATGAAAGATCAGGTGGATCAACTCACCGCCTACGGAATTTCAGCTTCCTATTTGAATAGCTCGCAAACCCCCCAAGATTACGAGCACACGCTCAATCTCATCCGTAGAAATAAGCTGGATTTATTGTATCTGGCACCGGAAACATTGATGAAAGCCAATGTATTAAATCTGCTCTCGGGCTTGAGTGTAGATTGCATAGCTATTGATGAAGCCCATTGTATTTCGGAATGGGGACATGATTTCCGCCCCGAATATCGTCAGCTTGCTGATGTTACTGCACGGTTTGACCAAGCTATTACCTTGGGCCTCACCGCCACTGCCACCCCTCTGGTTCAACAAGATATTGCGGGTTCATTAGGTCTTAAAAATGCCAACACTTTTGTGGCCAGCTTTAATCGCACAAATTTGTATTTGGATGTGGTAAATAAAAATAAGCCACTGCAACAAGTAATTGACTTTATTCGGAGATATGAGGGCGAATCCGGTATTATATATTGCTTTTCGCGCCGACAAGTTGATGATCTTGCAAACGATTTGAATGCAAATGGTTTTAATGCCCTTCCTTATCACGCCGGACTGGGGGAGGCCGAGCGCATGCAAAATCAGGATGCTTTTATTCGGGATGAAGTGGATGTAATAGTTGCAACCATCGCCTTTGGGATGGGGATTGATAAGCCGGATGTACGCTTTGTAATCCATCACGATATGCCGAAGAATATTGAATCGTACTATCAGCAAATTGGCCGAGCCGGACGTGATGGTTTGCAATCCGATTGCTTGTTTCTATTTAGCTATGGAGATGCTTCCAAAATCCGATATTTCATCCAAAAGAAAGCACCGGATGAACAGCGTATTGCAGAACAGCATCTGCAACAGCTCATGGAATTTGTAGAAATCCAGCAGTGCAGACGAATAAAACTGTTGGGATATTTTGGAGAAGAATTCACCACAGAGAATTGTGGAATGTGTGATTTCTGCACGGGCAATATTCCGGAGAAAGAAGAAATAACGGTAGCTGCACAAAAATTTTTATCCACCATGGTTCGCACTGAACAGCGTTTCGGTTATCATCACATTAAAAATATTTTGGTGGGCTCTCGCCGAAAAGAAGTTCTGAATTTCAAACATGACCAACTTTCAACGTATGGAATTGGGAAGGATTTCACCCCACAGGAGTGGAAGCAGCTTTTTCGTGAATTAATGCGACAGGATATCATTGTCCGTGATATTGAGCACAAAAGCCTAAAGCTAACTCCCAAAGCCATGGATGTGCTAAAAGGAAAGCAGCAGGTGTTTGGCGTGATTGAAGAGCCCGAGCAGAAAGTACAAACCCAACGAGCTAAGTCTGATATAGAGTCACTGGATTTCGACCGGGAGTTGTTTGGCTTGCTGAAAAATAAACGCACGGAACTGGCGCAGGAACAGGGCGTTCCTCCTTACGTGATTTTCGCGGATACCACGCTAATTGAAATGGCGTATTATTTTCCTCAAACTAAAGAGCGATTGCTTGGTATTCACGGAATAGGTCGAGTGAAGGCCAAAAAATATGGAGAGACTTTCTTGCCCGTAATTACTACCTATTGCAGCCAACATAAGCTGGAAGCAAAACAGAAATCAGCCAAGCCAAAAACCACGAAAGTCACTAAAACGCTGTCACAAAACAGTCGGCCTTACCAAACGGGCGAACTTCTCAATGAAGGGAAAAGCGTGCAGGAAATTGCAACTCACTTTGAGGTCAAGGAATCTACGGTTATATCAAATCTCACCAAATTTGTAAAAGCAGGAAATTCAATTCAAGCAAATACTATTCGAGAAGATTCGAAGTTAGATAGTGATACATTTGAGCAAGTTGAAAAAGCGTTCAATGAGCACGGCCTCGATATACTGCGTCCCATTTTTGAAGCGATGAATGAGCAAGTATCCTATGAGGAAATTCGGGTAGTGCAGTTGTACTTGCTTTCAAGCAGAAATGATTCTCACAATTGACAAAATTTAGTACACTTTAACTTCCCAAATTCCCGGCCTTGGGTTATCTCTCTCATTTCTTAGCGTTATGCGGATATACCGATCCTCAAATTTCGAACGAGTAATTAAGGGTGCACCATTTTTTGAATTTTCCCAGCGGTTGTCTGCCAGCTTCCAGGTTTTATTGTCGTCTGAAACCTCAATTTTGTATTGATATGCTTTAATGGGGAACTCGGGGAATATTTGTATTTCGTTGAAGGATTTTACCGCACCCAAATCAAGTTGCAGCCATTCTTGTTTATATTTTCCACCAATCCAAAGCGTTCCGTTATTTTCATCTACCGCAAATTTTGCGTTGGTTACTACCGAATCTAAATCGGTAGAACTGCTTACTTTAGATTGAAAAGCACGATTCTTTTTCTCATCCACCGGCTTTAAAGCGCCCACACCTTTATGAGTAGTTACCACCCGTTTAATGGAGCCATCCGGATTAAATTTCAACTCGTTAACGGCTACTTGTCTTAGTTTTTGAGAAATATCGGGTCATGTGAATTTTATGGGGATTTGACTATATTTACCTGCTAAAAACCTCAATGAATTCAGCATTAATATCTCATGTTTTACCTGATGAACTTATAAAGCACTTTGATATAAAAGAAGTCATAGAACTTTGTGATA
>JBDNFJ010000285.1:0-2702 GCA_041689895.1 Gracilimonas sp.
GGTTTGGGCGCATGTTGATTTCTCATTGTAGCTTTCTCAATTCGTTCTGCGGGAATACTCGGCTTTTGAGATTTTTTAGATACACTCCGTTTAGTAGAATCCGGTTTTTTGGCCGTTGTTTTTTTTCGGGTTTTATCTTTAGACGCATCTTTGGGGCTCGTTTCTTTTTTTGAACTTTGCTCCCCTTTGAGGACTACCTCTATGCCATCCAGATTTTGGACCCGCTTATTTGCCGCGGCCATTTCTCTGGCCGTGAGTTTCTTGGGCTTCGCAGCTTTTTCTTTCTTCGGTTGCTCTTCTTTTTGAGCACTTTCTGTTTTCTTGCTTTCTTTTTTATTCGCATCATTTTGAGCAGACGAACTCTTTGGCTTCGAACTCTTCTTAGTTTCTTTTCGAGCTGTGGGTTTTTTCTCCTCACCTTGCTCCGCTTTTAATATCTCAAGCTGATCGCCCACCTTGTCCTGAATAGCGGCAAAAGCACGGCGATCTTTCTTATTCACAAAGGTGATAGCTACGCCCGATTTATCATAACGGCCGGTTCGTCCAATACGGTGTACATAATCATCGACCGCGCGTGGGACATCAAAATTAATAATCAGCGATACATCCGCAACATCAATTCCGCGTGCTAAAACATCGGTGGCTACGATAACAGGCACTTTTCCACTTTTAAATTCATGCAGCGATTTATTTCGTTCATCCTGATCCCGATCTCCGTGGATACTTCCCGCCTTGATGCCTTTTTTCACCAGCAGGCGTTCCAACTCATCAGTTCCTCTCTTAGTAGCACAAAAAATGATGCACGAATCCCAATCAAAATCATCTAATACATCTTGCACTAATTTCAGCTTATCGCGTTGTTCCACAAAATAGGCTTTCTGCGCAATGCTTCCTGATGGCTTTTCAATGGCAATCTCAATCTTCTCAGGATTTCTCATAAACTCGTTAGCGAGTTTCTTAATCTGTTCGGGCATAGTAGCCGAGAACAAAAGTGTTTGCCGTTCTGTAGGTAATTTTTTAATGATTTTAGTCACATCCGGCAGAAAACCCATATCCAGCATGCGATCAGCTTCGTCCACTATCAGAAACTTTACGTTACTAAAATCTATATCCAGCACTTTAGTTTGATCGATTAAGCGCCCGGGCGTCGCAACTATAATATCGATACCTGAGCGAATAGCTTTAGCTTGCTTTCCAAAATCTTCTCCCCCAATAATAGTGGCAGAAGTAATCCCCGTGTGATAGCCTAATGCAAAAATCTGTTCATCAATTTGTTGAGCCAGCTCTCGGGTTGGGGAAAGAATTAGCGCCTGAGTGTGCTCCGATGGATGCTCCAATATCTGCTGAATCACCGGAACTACAAAAGCACCTGTTTTGCCCGTGCCTGTTTGGGCGGCGCCAATCAGATCTTTTTTCTCTAAAATAATGGGGATTGCTTGTTCTTGTATGTGGGTAGGCTCAGTATAACCAATGTCGCGTAAGCCTGCTTTTAGCTCGTCTTTAAATCCAAAATCGTTAAAAGTCAATGTATTCGTCTGTTATGAAATTTCTTATTATCGAACAATATACACAGATAAGCGATTATTTATTCCACTTTGCTATGATTTGCCCTATTTTAGGGACATAAAATTTTAACGACCAATAATATTTAATCACCAAAAGTAAACTATGAAATTTCAAAACCTAAGTATCGCTACTATTTTGACGGCTGCACTGCTTGTTACAGGCTGTAATCTACAACAAGGTGGCACTTCAAAAGCAGATCTTTCTACCAAATTAGATAGCGTTAGTTACGCTCTTGGTTTCCAAAATGGCACCTTTCTTGGCAGGGAAGGCATCAATGAGCTAAGCATGAATGAGTACCAGGTTGGGCTTAATGCTGCTCTTAACTCTGAAGATGGCTTGCTTACCCAAGAACAAATTTACGCCGTAACCAACAGCTACTTTAAAGAAGTCACTGCCAAAAGAAGCGATGAAAATCTTGAAAAAGGAAAAACTTTTCTTGCGGATAACAAAACGAAAGATGGCGTTAAGGAAACAGATTCCGGCCTTCAGTATAAAATAATCGAAGAAGGCGAAGGTAAATCACCTTCAGCAGAGAACATTGTTCAGGTAAATTATGAAGGTAAACTCCTAAACGGTGAAGTATTTGACAGCTCGTATGAGCGTGGACAACCAGCCGAATTTCCGTTGAATCGAGTAATTCCAGGCTGGACCGAAGGAGTACAGCTCATGAAAAAAGGCGCTACCTACATGTTTTATATTCCTGCTGAGCTGGCTTACGGAGAACGCCCTCCACAAGGCAGCGCTATTGGACCTAATGAAACGTTGATTTTCAAGGTTGAGCTTCTGAATATTAAACCCGCTCCATCTGAATAAATAATTCCGTTTTATAAAGTCTTTAAAAACCCTTCTATTATCACATAGAAGGGTTTTTTATTTCAGTAAGCTATAATGGAATGGATCATGTGTATTTGATCTTCATTTGTTAAGCCTTGGAGAGGTTTCGCAAATCTTTTCTTGTAGCGCAATTCATGAATTAGATCTACAAGAAAAGAAGCCTGATCGCGAGCTCCATCATTCCGTTTTTTTCTTCTCATGCATTTCAGATATCGAATCATAAAAATTGGAATAAGAAGAAATGAAATGTTTGGCCTTTTAATCAAGATTTAGAGCTGAAATAGAGGCCTTGTATTAAGCGA
>JBDNFJ010000286.1:0-3490 GCA_041689895.1 Gracilimonas sp.
GTCCCTGCCCACCGTAGCTGAATACTTTATTGGTATAATACTTTCCATTGAGTGAAAATGCTGTGCTCACATTTCCATCAAACCAAAAATCTTGGCGGTACAGTTGAAGCTCACCCCGATAGTAATCGTTTTGAAGAGAAGTTGAGGTCAATTCTGAACCTCCTTTGGCCTGCACCGATGTGAAGGTTGAATCCTTAGAATAGGACAAGGAAATAAGACCTTCGGAAATTACATCATTATTCCCAAATAAAACGGTGGGTCCGGCTTTAAATTCAAGCTGTTGGTCGGGCGAGCGGTGCGCAAACTCGTATCCTGCTCCTTGATAATTAAGTGCTCCTGAAGCTTGTAAGGCTTCATCCGAAAAAATTAGATATTCTGTTTTAACCGTGTGTGAATTCTTTTGTCGATTCCCGAACTGTACTGAAAGACCACCGCGGGCAAAGGTGTTTCTGAAATTATCATTGCTGAACTGTCCAAATGCGGTGATTTTACCGCCTTCTTGCCGCCTGAAATTATCCTTCAAAACCTGAAGCTGTTTTTCGTTAAAAAAGGCCTGGTATTTTTTATAGAATTCCTTCTTTTGTGCATACGAAAGATAACCAACTTCTTGGGTGACTAAGGTGTCGGCAGCAAACCCTTTTGAGTTCCTTTTTTCAAACAGAGGATATAAAATACGGTACGCATCATCCGTATAGCCTTCATAAAATAAGTTGGTTCCAATGAAAGCACGTAAGCTATCATCCTCAGGGTGCTCCAAAATCAATTGCTCGGCAGTAGCTTTGTATAAGGCATCCAGCTTTAGCTGAGCTATCCAGTACAGCTTATTCCGCTCATCGAAGTTGGGTGCATTATCGGCCCAAAATAAAGCCTTCTCATACTCTTTGGTTTCAAATCCATAAAGCTGGGCAAGATTGGATGCAAAGGGCGTTAATTGACTATATGCAGTTATAGGAAAGCTTTCTAAAAGCGCCAGGGTTTGGGCGGGTGAATCATAGTACAATGAGCGCTGCAAAGTAAAGGCGTATAACGAATCTGTTTGAGGACGTATTTCCAAAAGCTGGCGAAGATTTTGTTTCATTTTCGGCCAATTTTCCTGCGTTTCGATGGATTTTGTGTATTCCAACAACGCGAGATAATCGTTGGGTGCAAGCTCCAGTTTTAGTTTCCTCCATCGTTGATCAAAGCCTTGCCCAAACAAACCTAAAGCTGCAACTACCTGATTTTTAAATGTGATTACCTGAGCATTCATGTATGTATGCCACAGTTTTTCCAGAAAAAGTTCAGCTTGAGTTTGCATTCCCTCCCATCCGTAATATTTGATAAGGCGATTGCTATCCATTTGTAGCCAAATTGGGTTATTTAATAACCTACTTTCAAGAATACGAATTGCCCTTGGAACCTGATTGTATTCAACACTGAGAGTGATCAATTGTTCTTGGAGTCCTACATTTTTTGGATTTTTCTTCCACGCTTTTACAGCATCTTCAAGGCGGGTGTCTTTCCAGTCTTCGCTCTGATTCAGTTCAAAATCTTCCTCCTCCAACGTATATCGATCGTATTTCTTCATCTTATCCCGAATCAGATTTAAAACAAATTGCGGATCATAGTAGTAGGATTTATCGAAATTTGGAGCAACCCATCTATCCATTTTGGTCTCCAGCTGATATAAATAGCCTTCCCAATAGGGAGAACGCGCATAGGATATGTTTTGAGCATCCAGCAAATCCTCCGTTTCAGCAACTTGTTTTGTATTCACGTACATAAACCAACTGGTCAAACCATCAGTTATATGAGGCTGATAATTTCCTCGGAACCCCGTTTCAATTTTAATGGAGGCCTGATTGATTGAATATTTCGTCAAGCTCCTTCTCCAATCTTCGGCCCTCGCTGCACCCTTTGCTGCCGTCACAAACTGGATATTTGGGTAATATTTTTTGGTATAGGTTAGTCGCTTTTTAAACAAATGATATAACCCATACGAATGCTTAGGATCTGATTTCCAACCCAACCCTAATGGATTTCGGCTTTTAAATGCATCTTCCTCTCGTTGAACTACTTGGAAAACATCATCGGGATGCACAAAATGAGTCCATATTCCCGTGAGCAACTGCATACCGTTCTGATCAAATAAGGAATTGGAATTTGTGGTATATCCACTGGTAATCCGGGGATAATCAAATATGTGAGACGGTACGTAAGGATCTCGGCTAAATTCTCTACCTCCTCCATCTTCTACATCACCAAGATATAACGAGTTCATGGTTTTGATACTCGGCATTCCCCTGATTATCGCTTCCATCCCCAAAGAATCAATTTCGTTAGTTGGCGGAACATAACTCGCAGGCAACGGACCTAAATTATCTACGCTCCACTGCTTGCGAGCCGCTTGTAGAGAGGAAATCATAAAATGGATATTGTCCCAATCCTTTTTCCATAACGAAAAGTGATTGTATCCATGAAACGCTAATTCGTGGCGAGAATCCCGCACATCATGGGCAAGAAATATACTTACAGGTTTGGTTTTTTGATTGATGGTTATGGTGCCCTGATTCCATTCCCGAAAATCAAATGGAGGAACCACATTTGCATTATAATTGAAGGCCGTCATGACTGAGTAGCTGATGTTAAAGGTATCAGCCAAAGCTTTCATATCCGGCCACCAGATTTTACTAACGAAGTCCGCTTGTGTTACATCATATTCACGATCTATCGGAGGTAGCTTTTTGTTGTACAGCGGAGCCGGGAAATCATCCAAAAAAATGGTTCCCACATCGGCCACCTGATACGGCACGCCTTCCAGTGTTCGCAAAACGGTGGAGAAAATTAACCCACGGTACATCTTCTCAAAAACCGCATAGCTGTTGATGGTGAGCACCTCTCCCAGCCCAATTTTATTAGAAATTAAAAATGGAACTTTGTGATCGGTAGCTGTACCTGCCAAAATCTGGATGTCTTTAGAAAATTCAGACGCCAATAATCCATTGTGTATCATAGCTCCCGAAATCAGATACTTCTGGTTTTTCATTCCCGGAAAAACATCCTCATAAAAGTAAATTCCTTTATTGATTTGATCTACCGTGTGGGATGAATTGGCTTTTATGCCCTGCAGATATGTAACGTTGTCGTAGGCTACCGGGCTTGTGAATATCACTGAATTCCCACGGGTTACAAATTCTACCAAGTCTTCGATATTGTTTGGCTTCAAACGCTGGATGCTTTCGTTGGTTACTACTATAGTACGAACGCTTTGGGGGATATTGAAATTTTGCGATATAATGCCAAAATCGACAGTGAAAAATGGAATCTTAGTATAATCTAATGCCCGTAGCACTTGCTCAGACACCTCTAAACTGTGCTCGTCTGTTTGATCTTTAATCACCATTAATAAAGGCTGTTGTGCGCTTACATCGAGCGATGTTTTAAAAATACGTCCGGATTTGTCGCAGCCTGAGCTCAGCAAAATCATCCCTATAAAAAGGCAGAGTAAAGA
>JBDNFJ010000287.1:0-3660 GCA_041689895.1 Gracilimonas sp.
TCTTAAAACACGCCGCCCCACGCGTATGCCAAAAGAAGTACTGGAACTTCGTCTTGGCGATATCGAGCACGTATTACCTATAAAATCAGACCGACTTAAGCCTTTCGAACATGCTGAAATAGAGAAGAAATTTGTAGTACGGAATTCCGATCAGGACATGAATAAACACGTGAATAAT
This sequence comes from Gracilimonas sp., assembly GCA_041689895.1. Taxonomy (GTDB): domain Bacteria; phylum Bacteroidota; class Rhodothermia; order Balneolales; family Balneolaceae; genus Gracilimonas. The sequence continues at coordinate 179 of JBDNFJ010000287.1, forward strand.
GCTCGCTACGTAGATTGGATTATGGAAACCTATGATGAGGGAAAAGCCTATCTCATCAAAAATATGGATGTCATATTTATGCAAGAAAGTCACGCTGATGAGCGGATCATATCTCAACAAAAAAAAGTGGGGGTTGGAAGCTTTAAGCATCAGCTAAAAAACCAGAATGGAGACATTCTGGCCTTAGCCGAGTGCAGCTGATTTTATTGATCCCAATCTGGGGCAAAATCAGGGTTTACTAACCGGGTGGTTTTCTGTAAATCATCAATAGCATAGAAATCATCGTCTTCCAGTTCAAAATCATAGATATCGATGTTCTCTTTCAGGTGCTCTTCAGACGTGGCTTTGGGAATAGCCACTACTTGCTCCTGTTCTATCAGCCATCGCAAAGCAATTTGTGAAGGTGATTTACCGTACTTTTCGCCCAACTCCTTCAGCAATTCATCTTCCATCACTTTACCCTGCGCTAATGGCGAATACGAAGTAAACAAAAGATCGTGCTCGGCCGCGTAATCCAACAAATCCAGCTGACCAAGAAATGGATGATATTCAACCTGATTACAAAAGATGGGGGCTCTAAGTTCTTCATTTACCTCCTTTAGAAGTTTTAAAGGAAAGTTAGCCACTCCGATATTCAACGCTTTGCCTTGATCACGAAGGGAAAGAAAAGCCTCAATCGTTTTCTCAATATCCACCTCCTTATTGGGCCAGTGCACCAGTAACAGGTCCACATAAGGAGTATCCATTAGCCGAAGCGAATCTTCAGCTGCTTTCAATACTTCCTCATTTTCGAGATGAGTATGCCAAATTTTAGTAGTGAGAAATAGTTCTTCACGTTTAACGTGAGATCTTTTAATGGCTTCCCCTACCTCGCTTTCATTTTTGTAACTTTGTGCGGTATCAATGTGTCGGTAGCCAAGATTTAATGCCAACTTAATGGTGTTTTCACCTTCTCTACCAATTAACTGGTGTGTCCCTAAACCTATTTCAGGTACATCCACCCCTTGAATTGTTTTAAACTGCATGATTGGTTTTAAGTCGCGTCCTTTTTTAGTTTTAATATTTAATTAGATAACTGTCATCACACGAAATTTGTTCATTATTTTACTAATGTCATTTTTCGTGTCATAACATTCTTCCCAACTTCAAGCTGATAAATATACATACCGCTTGGTTTATCGGTGGCATCCCAGTCAAACTGCTGCTCTCCGGCCGAAAGCGGCCCCTCTACTAAAACGGCAACGGGTTGCCCTACAATGTTAAAAATGGAAAGCCGAACTTCCTCAGTTTCCGGCAAATAAAATGAAATTGTTGTAACCGGATTAAATGGATTGGGAAAATTCTGTCGCAATTCCAATTCTCTGGGCGCATCTGCTACTTCATCTTCACTTGTAGCCGGTGCGTTTGGAGGTGTAACAAGTATAACAAATCGATCGCTGACCTTAAAATCATCCATATCAAGATTTTCTATGTCTTCAACGGAGCCGGCTGTATGCTCAAAATTCATGGAAAAGCCCTTCCGAAACACATATTCTTTTTCCGTTTTCAAATCCGTAAGCACCATACTCCAATCCTGAGGTATTTCTTCCCAACGGGTTACGGAGAAGGTAAAAGGCCCATTTTCGGTGGTACTGAACTCCACTGGCAAAGTGAGTGTCTGATTAAGTCTGGGAGAAATAAGCAGCTCTTTGAAGTAATCTACCCCTTGAGAAAATGAAGCGTTCAAAAATGATTGATGAGGTAAAAAGAGTTCAGGATAAGAATTAAGCGCACGAACCGACGTCACGCTTGTTTCATCGGTAATAGTGAGCCCGGCCGTTTCCTCAAAGTCCTTCTTTTTAATGCTGAATTGAAATTGTCCCACTCCTTCAGCTAAACCAAAATCCTCCTCTGCTGGCGTACCTTTTGCTTGCAAAGCCTCGCGCTTAATTACTACTTTTTGAACTTCTAAAGGCTGATTCATTATAATCCAAAACGGAGTATTTGCATCTATTTCTTCTTCGGCATTCATCTTCACAAAACTCAACTCGCCCAAACTGTTGGGTTGAATGGCATAAAAGACAGGGGACACATGCAACTCAGTATATTTTTCCTGAAGTGCCTTCGTTAACTGATTCACGGAAATAGCTTCATCCAGATTATTGAACACGAGGTTTAATCCTTCCAGCCCATCTATTTCTTCATTTTCGTTTTTATCTGTAACTGAAAGGGTGAAAACTAAATCAGGCTCTGGAGCCTTCTTTTGTAAAGATTTCGTTTTCCAATCTTTCAGTTGCTCCAATTCGCTGTTATCGAAGTATCCGAATGCAACCTTAGGTAGGGTATTTCCATCATCGGGAGTAATGGTGTGATAGGCCTGATCTTCTTCATTCCAATTCAACAGATTTTTATCCGCCAATTTCTCTGCAATGTTTTCCGGATACATCAAAAATTTATAGCCCGGATTGGTTGCTTTTAGAACCGATGTTTGAGGAGCAGACTCTTCCTGTACATTCGAGCTCATATCTGCTGCTTGTGCTATCGGTTCTTCCTTTCGAGCTTCTTCATTCTGATTAGCTTTTTCCCCGCGATTGTATGTCACCTGATTTATAATATTCCCTTTATAATCCAGTAAAGTGAGTACGCCCCCTTTTTCCTCTAAAAGTGGCTTCTTTAGATTTGAATAGATTACGTCCTCCGATGCTTTTTTATCTTTCAAAGGTTGATCCATCCATCGTAGCGTTTCACCGGGGTAGAGAATGGCCGTATCCGGAAAAGTAAAAGACTGATTTCTTCCTCTAAGTACCCAATTGTTCAGTGAAACCACTCCGTCTTCCGTATTATGTATTTCGGCATAACCGGGTTGATCGGGAGTATTTTGTATATTAGTAATTAAAACTTCCGGCTTCTCATTATCCATTATCACCAAACTATGAGAAAGGAAATCGCCAAAATTCCCACCGGTTAGATTTTTCAATACAAAAATTCCGGTTTCACGCCCTTCATACTCCTTATCGTCTATAATAGGAATTTCTACTTCGTACATACCATCCCCAATTAATCCGGTAAAATTGAGAGTAGAACTTTTGAAATCATTAAAATCATTAGAAGAAGCAATACTGCGAAGGGAGTCAAATACTACATCCACCGAAAGGCGAGAACCGTTATGCTCATAGATAGCTACATTTAGAGTGGCGGTGGAATCACTTTCCTGCACCGTAGAAACGCTACGTTCGAATAACACAATGGGAGGCGAAAGCAGATTGAAGGAAGTTCCAAAAGTTGGATATGGGCGAAGCTCTCTCCCTCTCCAGTGCGCCGCATCTCCTACAAATTTGAGCAGAAGTTTACGCGTACCGCTGGCTCCGTTTCTTACAAAGTATTGATAGTTTGAAGCCTCGCCAAGGGTCACTAAGGTTTGAGGATTTGTTCTTAGGCTTTCCGGGATATCTGAACCTGATTTATCCTGAGCCGTGGTATTCCAAATGGTGCCTTTGCCCCAA
>JBDNFJ010000288.1:0-4238 GCA_041689895.1 Gracilimonas sp.
CTGGGTTTTGAAGAATATTCAAGTGAATCCTTTAATCAAGTAATTCAAGGTTCAAATAGAAAAAGTGTGAATCGCGCACCATCCATCACCCCGTTCCTGTAACTATGCGAAAGTGAAGCTGGAGCTTCACCGACAGCATTACGAAGCCGGAGCTTCGTAATGAGGTAGAGAGCGATTTAAATAAACCCTTGGAGGGCTTCTACCCTGTGCTTAGTGCAAACCCAAATGGTTTGAGCCCTCCAAGGGTTGGGGAGGTAAACAAATACAACTACTCAACCCCCGTCATGCCGCACAAGCGGAGCGGAACGCAGATGCGGTATCTCCGTGCATGCAGGTTATTACTCTTCTATTTCTTTATTCCTTCCCTTTAGCTTCTTCAAAGCATACGCCCCACCGGCGGCGGCAAGCAGACTAAGTCCGCCATCAATAGGCGCTTGGGAAGGTGCCATAGGAAGCCCTGGTTGCGCCTGAATGACGGCAGTGGCTATTAAAATTATGGTGAGCGTTAGTAGAGTGATTAGTAGATATTTCATGAGAGTAGTATTTAGTAGAAAGTAATTGGTAATTGGTAATTCGTAATTCGTAATTGGTAGGTTGTATTGAGCAGGGAAAAAATCTCACTACTCAATACTCATATTTCACTACTATTTTATAAGCGTCATTTTTTTGGTTAGTACGTGACTTCCAACCTGTAGGCGGTAGATGTAGATTCCGGATGAAAGGTTCCCTGCATCAAATTGTACGTTATAGTGCCCGGCTGTTCTGGTTTCGTTATTGACTAAAGTGGCTACCCTTCGACCTAACATGTCGAATACTTCCAGGCGTACTTTGCTGGTATTGGGCACACCAAACTGGATAATAGATGTTGGGTTGAATGGATTTGGATAGTTTTGCTGAAGCTCTACCGTTTGGGGAACATCAACTACCGGCTCGTTGCCTACCGTAGTGGATGGAGCAATACGCAACTCAAATCGGTGGGAAGCTACTTTGGATTTACTTCCAGCTATCATCGTTTCTATGGTGGGTGGGGTTGTAACATCTTGCTTCAGCACAGCCTTCGTCTTGGTAGCTTCCACCGTAAATATATACGGTTCTTCCAGGTTTGAGCTTTTTTGGGTTTCGCTGTCATAAAGCTCAACTACCCATGCTTCTGGGAAATTCACATCTTTGAGAGAAATGGAATGGGTTCCGGTTTCGGTGGTGTTTAATTCTAGCGGAATCTCGAACGAATCTTCCAAGGTTGGAAGGTTATTAATATCGAGATTGGTGTGGTTGGACACGGAAGCTAAACTCACATATCTACTCGAGAGTGGAGTTAGTTTGTACGCGTCTGAGGCGTCGATTCCAATATCTGCGTTTTCGGAAAACTGGAACCAGGCTTTGCTGGATAATCCAGCTTCGCTAGCAAGTTCGAGGGAGAAATATACAGGCTCGACCTTTGCCACTTGCTTCCCTAAAAACTTCTCGGTTTTGTGGGTTTGTGCGCTTCCGGGAATGGTTAATGTTGGGTCGGCTTCTGCTGTTTGTACAAAAAAGCCGTTGTAGGCGCCAATAATTCCATCCTCTAAACCTCCAATAGTTCCATTATTTGATTTCCAGCCTGAGATGTTTTCGTCCCAAACATACACGGAGCCAGCAAGGCCACTTTTTGTGAACGCATCCCAATCAATATCGTAGCGGAAGGGATTTCCTATTAAGGTAAATCCACCAACATTGGTATTTAGATTTGCGGTTAAATCTTGATCGCCCTGCGACTCTATTCCTTTTACGATAAGTGTTTTAGGAAAACCCACTGAATCGGGATCGGTGTAATTATCATCGCCATATACATACACTAAAGCAGCGGAACCGGGTTGCATAGTATTAGCCATGTCGGGAATGGCTTGCCAGTTGGCGGGTGTATCGGTAGCGGTAGAAGTATCCCACGTATATACGTTGGCTATTCCAGCTTCGGTTTTGGCGCCTGTAATTCCTTGCGTCCAGATAGGGGCTAAGAAAGTGGCGTACGTAGAATCGGCAACTGGGCTGGCCAGCATTCTCCAGCCCTCGGTTCCAGTGAGAGTAAATTCTGAATCTAATTTGTTGGGAATGGCATATTTGCTCATCAAGTATTCTTCCACTTTCGCGCGTTCGGCGTCGGAAAGTACTTTGTTGTAGATAATGACTTCGGCTATATCGCCAATAAATGGCAAACCGTCGCCGCTACGAATTCCAAGACGTAAATTGCCGACATAAGCGCTTTGGGCTGTTATATTTTTTACATCGCCAGCCGAGCGATCAACCGTAATACTTCCGTAGGTGTCGGTAGCTCTGGCATTAAAGAGATGAGGTTCGTCATTCGTGTAATCCCCTAAAGCACCTTTATCAAAGTACTGTCCGCCGGTGACTGTCGGGATAAAACGAGCTCCTGCACTACCATTTAGATGTATTTCATATTGCTCTACGCCAGTACTTCCTAACAAGAACATAGTTGCAGCCGAGCTTGATTTTGCCACAATAAACACTTCATAATCATGGCTTTGTATTCCTAAATCTGCCGAAGTTGGAAGCGTTAAATAGTTCAACGTTCCATCAAAATGAATTCCTCGATGTGTGCCAAAAGTACTATCTATAACTTGGGGTCTATTTGTGCCTGTTTGTGTGGCATGATGCCCCAATCCCGATAGATCACTCCACGTATTTACGGTATCACCCGAACTTATAATACCTTGATCGGCATCTAAATGAACCACTAAATTGGTAGCGGGGATAGGACTTTTTTGTGTGGTAAAGCTCCATAAATTATTCCAGTTTCCTTTTTTTCCACCTTCTATCCCTCTTACTTTCCAAGAGTAGGCGGTGTTAAATTTAAGGGGATTGGTAGTTGAAAAAGTGGTATCGCTAACCAAAGTGTCTAATACAATGGTTTCAGATCCTTCATACACCCGAAGTTGATAATTAATTGCAATGCTATCCCTCGCCCATAAAAACTCTGGGAGTATGGAACCTCCAATAAGAGTATTAGATGGGGCAATAGCTACAATTTGCTCTGGTGCTCCTGGGCAAGTGCCCCATAGTGGAAAATTCCCTGCATTTAGGCTCGAGTTAGTAGAAAAACTATTGGGTATGCTTGGAATTGATGACACACACCACGTAGTTAAATCCTGATTAAAGATAGACGCTTCGTTAAACATGCTGTTCATATTGGTAACTCTTGAAACATCCCAGTGGCCAATATCTTGGTTAAAGGAAGAAGCTCCATCGAACATGCCATTGAGTGAGGAATTATCTGCGAATATGGGTGCCAGGGTGTCCACGGCGCTTAGATTGATACCGCCAGAAAATGCCAAATCCATTCCTGCCCAAACTTGAGCTCCCCATTGGCGTACGGTCATTAATTTCGCATCGTTGGTGTTATCGCTACTGGGTGCCCCAAGCTGAATGGCGGGGAAATTCCCCGAGATTTTCACAATGAATGCTTTTACGTAGGTGTAGGTGTGCGAGGCATCACCCGTTTGGTTTTCGGTTATGTTGCCATCTCCCCAATTTACTGTATAATTATACCCATCAATATTAGGATTTACTGGTATGGTAATACTTTTATCGGCATTGGAGGTCTTCCAGGTGGTGATGAAATAGTCTAAGGTATTGCAATCCTTTCCGCCATCGGTGATGGTCCACCCTTGGTCAATAATATGTTGGCGAGCTGCCTCGCTACTACAATAATTGCTGTTGCCTCCATTAAATAATACTCCAGAGCTCAAGGTCAATTCGCTCCAGCCGCTTAGCAGAGAATCATAATTTGCTGCGGAAAGGGTAACGTCGGTAAACATATCCCTCATACTAAAGTAACCGCCCGCCACACCGCTCACATTCCACGTGCCCAGGTTCTGGTCAAAGGCAGTTGCACCGCTGAACATAGACCGCATAGTAGTCACGCTGCTCACATCCCAGCCACTAATATCTTGGTTGAAGGCGGTTGCACTACCGAACATACTGCCCATATCGGTCACGCTGCTCACATCCCAATTGCCAATATCTTGGTTAAAGGCATCTGCACTACCGAACATACGGGCCATATTGGTCACGTTGCTCACATCCCAGGCGCTAAGGTCCTGATTGAGGGTCATGTGAATTTTATGGGGATTTGACTATATTTACCTGCTAAAAACCTCAATGAATTCAGCATTAATATCTCATGTTTTACCTGATGAACTTATAAAGCACTTTGATATAAAAGAAGTCATAGAACTTTGTGA
>JBDNFJ010000289.1:0-3467 GCA_041689895.1 Gracilimonas sp.
AGGAAAACAGACCAGTCGTCTTTAGAGGGATCAATAGCCCAGATAATATCATTGATTTTTTCTTTGGCTTCAAATGCGCTTTTTCCAATCATACCAAGAAAGCGTTTGAAGTCGTCCGGATTTGACTGTGTACGCTGAGCCGCTTCGCTGAAAAAACTAATGCTACTTAAGGTTCCACTAAGATCGTCATGTAGATCCATGGCAATTTTATTTCGGGTTTTTTCTTCCTTGAGCAGATAAAACACACGATATCGATACATGATATATATTGCTGTGAGTACTAAAAGGGCGATAATAATAACATAGATAAGTTTTGCACTCCTTAGTTCGGAACTTGCATCCAACAGTTGTTCTTCTTTATTTTTGAGCTGATACCGAACGCTCATCATCGCCACTTCTCGATCATTTCTCTGATCGTTTAGCATTTTATCATGTTTATTCTGTAACCGCTCAAGGTTTAAGGCTTCATTTAGAAGTCCTTCATTTTCATAAGCCTTGGCCTTGATACTATAGCTATCTCTGAGCATTTCCTGATATCCGAATTGATTGGCTAAATGGATGGCTTTATCTGCTAATTCTAGGCTTTTCCGGTTATTCTTCTTCTTTAACTCCAAATGAGCTAAAAACTCATCTTTTATAATTTCTTCTGGAGGTCGGGAATACCCCAAAGGAGAGTCGGACATAAGTGCAGAAATAGAATCAGCCTTTTGAATTTGCCCGGTTTCTAAGTATCTATTTCCCAATCGAACAAGATTGGAATTAGCAATATTTGGGATCTTATAGGTATTACTTATGGAAGTTGCTTCTTCCATAAGCTGTAACGACTTTAGGCTATCTCCCCTCATCAAATAATAGGTGCTAAGGTTTGAACGTATAATTGCCCTAATAGGTGGCGGCAGCTGCTCATATTCAATACATGGGGATAATAAGCTAATAGCTCTGTCAAGATCGCCTAAACGCTGGAAGCTTAAGCTTAACTTTGATATAATGTTACAGCGGTTAGCAGGCCCATCTGCTTGTTTGAGAAATTCTTCAAACATGGTAATCGCCAAATCATGAGCGCCCACGGTTACATATAAATTCCCAAGATTTCCATAGAAATTTCCAATAGGATATTGCACACTTTCTTGCAACTTCTTGCTGTATTTGATGGCACCAAGAAAAAGAGATTCTGCCGCCAGATATTCATTTTTCTGTACGTACTGCGTTCCTAATAAGTTCTCCATCATTAAATAGGAATCATTCTCATTCATGTCTATCAAAAGCTCTGATGCTTTATTCGCATAATAGATGGCGGAATCCGGATTCATTAAACGCCAGGCATTAGCAAGTATAAAAGAAGAAAAGGCCGTTCTTTTCTCAGGCTCAACCTCATCCAGACGTTCAATTTCCTGAGCGAGTTTAAAAAGGGAATCGGGAGCTCTGCGAAAATATCTGTTCCCCATAGAAACGTAGGCATTTAGTTTTTCATCCTGAGATTCAATCTGATTGATTTCAGCTCTGATATTGTCCAAACTCATAGGTGGATTGGGACTTCGGCCTTGCGCTAAAATCAGGCCTGAATACACTAAAAATAGGCTTACAAAAATTACCTTTTTGGCGTACTTAGCCATTCTTTTTATTTCTAAAATTGCCATATTTGTCCCTTTTAAATATTCATCCTCGAATTAAGGATGCAATTGAAATGAAAACGGAAAGCATAGTACAATACAGAATGAAGAGACTTACCTACACTCAAAAACCGATACCAATTTTAACTTTGTATTCTAATGCCTACTTATTTTTTAATTTCTATGGGTAGAAAATAATAAAAAGGGACTGCTAAACAACAATGAATTTAAAAGAAGCCCCCGCACTTGTTAAAACCAATGTTCAATCTAAATTTTTCTTTTATGAACCCAAAAATAAATTATTCTCACAAACTGATTAAAGTCACCAAATGGCTTTGGATGGACGTTAAGGTCTTGGATATATTCGCCTGTTTTATCCTGATCTGATTATAATAAGTAAGATCATTTCAAGGGAAGAAAACAGGCTATCCTAAACCAAGCTAACGTAAGTTGTTTTAAATAGAATATGAAAGCCTTTTGGAAAGTACTAACTGAAAATTATAAAAAAAGCCCGATTTGAATCAAATCAGGCTTTGAGTATTTAGAAAGGTGAACGTTTATTCATTCACAGCATCACGGTGTAAAAATTCCTTATACAGCTGAGAATGACGGCTTACCATCGGAATCTTGTATCCTTTAATGAATACTTGCTGAATGTGTGTCATGGGCTCCAAAGGGTCACCGTCAGAAATAAACAGATTTGCTTGCTTGCCTTGTTCCAGAGAACCTAACTTATCATCCACACCAAATATTTCAGCGGGGTTGATGGTCAGTGCTTTAATGGCTCCTTCTGTACCCAAGCCATAAGCAGCGGCAAAGCCTGCTTCAAAAGGTGCATTCCGAGAGTTCTCGGTATCATCAGATACGATAGCCACTTTTACACCAGCTTTGGCCATCAGGCCAGGATTTTGATATGGGCGCTGAAAGTTATCATAATCTCTACTCGGAGTGTACAACGTTTTGGTGAGTACCGGAATACCGGCTTCGGCAATTTCGTCGGCTACTCTCCAGCCTTCTTCCACTCCTTTAAAGATAAAGCGCATTCCTTCCTGACTTTTCGTCCACTCAATGGCATCCAAAATCTGCTGCTCGCGATCAACCGTAATCACAACCGGTACTTCCCCGGAAATAACTTCACGCATGGCTTCCATTCTTGGATCATGATCCGGTTTGGTTTTATTGGAAGGATCCTCAGTGTAGGCTTTCATCATAGCATCATAAAAACGGGCCTTTTCTAAAAAATTATCAATTTCTTTAATGCTATTCTCATATGCTTTTTTTATCTCTTTTTCAGGTCGCGTGTCCCATCTTCCGCGCTTTTTTGATGTCGGGAGATTCATGATCAGCGCCCCGCTTTTTTTAACTGCCATGGAATCGGGAGAATATCCCCAAAGATCCATTATAGCCGCCTTGCCCGAAATGATACCCGAGCGTGGCTTAGACAGAACTGTAGTTACGCCACTTACGCGAGTTACTGGAATAGCTGCACTATTTGGGTTGAATGCTGTAAATGCATACATGTGAGGGTTAAACTTCCCCAATTCTGCATCATCTACGGTTACAGAAACGGCGGAAATTTCAACCAACCCAAGTCCTGTCCAGCTATCTATGAAGCCGGGATATACGTGTTTTCCGGTGGCATCAATGCGCTTATAGTCATTTGTAATTTTCGCATTGTTGCCTACGTAGGTTATCGTTTCGCCATCAATAAGTAGTACACCACTTTCAATAGTTCCGTTGGTGACGGTATGAATGGTAGCTCCTGTTATGGCGAATTTACCAAACTCAGGTTTCTCGGTTATTTGCCCTACTGCGGTCATCATCAAACCAAACAACAGAGCACTTGTTAGCATAAAA
>JBDNFJ010000290.1:0-5820 GCA_041689895.1 Gracilimonas sp.
ACGGATTATACAGAATTAGAGGGAAGTTTCAGCTTTCGCCATCGGTTTTAATACACAATATCTAAAGACCAGTTAAATATGGAGCAATTAGCAATTAACAAGAGGATATACGGTGCCATTAAAGCAGCGCTGGTTATACTACTACTGAGTTTTGGAAGTAGTGCCAACACTGCGCTTGCCCAGGGTATGGTAAACGTTACGGTGACGGGTATCCCAAGCGTAATTAATACTCCGTTTGTAGATGTGTTTGAGCAGAACTTTCGCAATGGCCGCTATCAGGTAATCTTCACGTATAACAATACCAATACCCAGCCGGTCAATTTTAGATTTCAATTTCGCGTTACAAGAAATGGTAAGGAGATTGTATCGGTTTCTTCCGATCCCAAAAGCTATCAACCCGGCGCGTATGTATTTACGTCTATTTTTGATGAACTCACCTTCCCTCAAACTTTGGATGATATTTTAGATGATTTAGGTCGAGATGTTCAGAATCAGATTATGCAGGCAGGTTCGGCCCCCGAGGGTAATTATGTGCTGTATATCGAAGCCATACCCCAAAACGGGCCGGGAATGATTAGTTCGCCCCCTTCTATAAATCCATTCTCAGTAATATATCCGGAAGCACCTATTCTCATCAATCCCTCTGATAACTCAAATGTCACGCTGCAAACGCCGGTGTTTAACTGGTTGAATGTAGCTATTTCAGGATTTTCTATTGAGTACGATTTTTTACTTGTTGAAGTGCTCCAAAATCAGACCGCTTTGCAGGCTATTGGCAGTAATCGCGCTATCGCAGAACGGACCCTGATGGGGCAAAATACGCTTGTTTACACTCCTGAATTTCTGCCGCTGGAAGCTGGACAGGAATATGCGTGGCGAGTTACGGCGCATTCAACCGATGGCACGCTTCCTATTAAAAATGATGGGGAAAGCACCATACACACTTTTGTTTATCAGCAGGGAAGTTTAGCTGCAGGATTGGGAGAGCTGGATGATATTGATTTGGTTCCCGGTTTCGCGCGCCTTCTAAATCTGGAAAATTTAACGATTGATGAACGCCCAACCGCCTATGTATTAGATGGCGATGCCACCATGGAGCTTGATTTCGGACAAGCGTATGAATTGCCTGTGAGCGTTAAGGGATTGACTATTCAAAAAGGAAGTCCCGAAAATCCCAACATAATGGCGGGAATGGTACAAGTGCAGGGCCGCTCAGAAGAAATACCGATCCTAAATGAGGCCTCACATATTGTAGATTTCGACAGGATACGATGGGCCTATAATAGAGGAGTGCAGGCTGCTGGAAAGCTAAAACTACCGGATGGAACGCTAACAGAGGCAGATGGCTGGCTTCAATTGTCATCACTGGGTTTGAACGGGACATTAACGGCGGATAATCCAACGGGGATACTAAAGGCTGGGGCAGATCCTGTTGAGTTATATATCGAAAAATTTGAGGCAAATTTCCCAGCTATGCAGCTGTTTGCACAAGGCCGAGTGGAGCTTTTTGGGGGAGAGTCAGTGTGTGAGTTAACCCAACTGAATGTACTTGAGGATGAAGCTCAAGCCGTATTTAATTGTCCCGATGATGCCTCTGTTTCCCTGGCCGAACATTCTGCTCAACTTGAGCTGCTGCTCGACAATTTAACAGGCATAATAGATTATGATTTTGAAACTAATGATTTTGGTTATGACTTAAATGCCGACGGTAGTATTGCACTTGGGCTGGAGCAGGCGGGACAGTGTGAGGTGCGTATGCAGGTAAATTTAAAGGATGCCACTGGGTTTCAGATTTCCGGGATAACACCTATTTGCAGCGTGTATGCTCCTCCGCTTGATCTGGGTTTTGTGAAGCTAAAGCTTGATAAAATTAACCTAAGCTCGCTGAGTTATGAAAGTGGAAATAACTGGGACTTTGATTTATCGCTGGATGGAGCCATGAAATTCCCGGCTATGGATGGGTGGACGTTACCTATTTCAACCGTTGACGTAACCAAGCAAGGCCTTAAGTTTCCCGATATTGAGTGGAATGCACGACAGTTGGGTATCAATCAGCCATTTACTATAAACGGTTTTGGTATTAAGCCGGTGCGCTTTAGCATGCCTCATTTTACTTTTCCCTTGTTCGATTGGTCGCAGCGAGATATTGATAATGACGACACCGGAGACTGGAGCTTTAACTTTGATTTTGATTTTGATTTTCCGGGAGGCAATGATGATGAAAGTGATAGTCCGGGAACCATTCTCCCCGCCTGCCTGACAACAAGAATTATACCTGGCTTAACTGGGAATTTTGACAAGGGAGCTTTCTCGGCAAATATACCGGCTACCGTTTTGAAAGATTGCAGCATTGAGCTGGCCGATGATTATACTTTTATTATAGATAAGCTTGGCGGTCGGCTAACGGCAGCGGCCAGTGCTTCCCAAATGAATTTGGATAGCCGTGTTAAGTTGGACGCCCGCTTTATGGCCGGCACTCCTTTCAATTGTGGAGAACGACGACCTGCTGCTGTTGGAAAAACCAGCCTGACCATGAATAGCGAAGGGTTGTTGGATGGCAAGATTGATGATATTGTTAATCGTTGTGAGGCAAAATTAGGGCCTTTTACTGCGGGAATCACACGGTCGGCTCTGCTTTTCTCAAACGACGGTGGGCAGCAAAAACTGGTGATAGGCGCGGATGGCGTGCTAGCGTTAAATGAGGCTCAACATATTAATGGCACGCTTAAATATGATGTGCTAAAAGGAGAGTTTGAGGAACTGGATTTCACTTATAACGATGCTTTTATCTTAAACCTGCCGTCCGAAAATGAATCCTTGTTATCCTTTCTGGTAAAAGGGTTACGACTGACCAAAAAGGGACTTTTCATTAATGGTCGTCAAGAATTTATTGTAGGGGATGCAGAAGAAATAAGCCGGCTCATCGAAAACCAAACGGATGAGGAGATTCGGATTCCTTCCACAATAAATACGATCGGCGTTACCTTTGATAACACGCTGATTAGCCTAACTGATTTTGATATTATTTCTGGAAGAATCATTTTTGATAATGCCTTTGCGCTGGAAGCTGGCCTTGATCCCGGAGAAACCGATATATCCTTCCGTGTTTCTTCTGGTCGCAAGAAAGAAAGCCTGAGCCCCAACTCAGCATATATGGAATTAGGCGAGCGTATTTTAATGGACAAAGAAGGCTTGCATGCAAGTGGGAAAGCCCGTGCAGGAATACAAATTTCTGATCTCAAATTTGAAAGCCTTGAAGTGAGATTCAGCAAAGACTTTGCGATGGGCCTGCAGCCATTTGGAGTAGATCAAGGTCAGGCTGATTTCAGCGAATCCAGTCGTCGTATTGCCTATATTAATAGTACGGGCTTTCACCTTGATCCAACTTATCTCACCCAGGCTATTCCCGATACGCTGCCTCTGCCTTCTAAAGAAACGGCCTATATTGTGCTACGAGGGCAAGATGATAATCTATTGGTTCAGGCTACAAAAAAATCGGACGGTACTTATAGGATGAGCACCACAGCTCCAGTTGATCTGGTCATTCCGGCCATTCAGGGAAGCAGTCCAACAGCGCCAAAAGTAGGGGTGAGTTTTACTAATATTACGTACGATCCTGCCAGTGGCGAGATAACGGAAGGTTCCATTCAGGGGGACTTTAATCCTGCCATTGATTTGAATGAAATAGGGGTGCCCTTCAAGCTCAGGAGCATTCGGTATGATGATGGAATTGCCATCAACGATGAGGAATTTGGCGGTGACCGTGGGTTGTTTTTACAGGGTGATATTTTACTTTATAAGCAGCAGATAGGTAATGTCGGCTCTGCTTCTCTTTTTCTTGAAAATGGGGATCATTTGCGGGGCGATATTGATTTAAACAATGTGGATGCCGACATCCCATTGGTATCTGCAAGAAGTTTGGCGGTTCTGCATGTAGATTCGTTAAAGGGTTCCGTAAATGTAGCGCTTACTGAACTTTTACCACCCGACGTTTCGCTGGATATGTGGGGGCAATTCCGCTTGCAAAATCAGGATGAAAACCCATTAGCTGCGCTCAATTATTTTGCTACTTATAATGACGGTAATTTTGGCATCAATACTAAAAGCCAGCCACAAAATACGTCTGCATCCAATACGGCCTTTATTGGTCCCGCAGGATTTCGGATCGACAAAATCAACAGCCTGGCACTTAGCTATAGCAGTATCAGCAATGATTTTGATTTTCGTTCAGATCTTAATTTTTCCTTATTGATGGATATAAGTGATGGCGATACGCTTGAAGTACCTTTACAAAGTGTTGAAATCACAGAAAATGGATTCTTAATTCCTGAACAAACCATCAACAGTAGCTCAACGCCGGTTCTCAATGTGCCTGCTTTTACCATGGGTCCGATAGACTTAGAACTGTTAGAATTTAGAACGCTTAGCAAAATTAGCTTTAACTGGTTTAACGGTGAGGGAGTACCATCTGCTTTCCAAATGGATTTCAATCTGAATTTGTCAGGTTTAAAAGATGATGCACCCCAGGCCTCCGTGGCTTCTGTTACACTGGAGAATGTTGGATATAATCAGGGAGTTATTACAGGTGATCTGCAGGATTATACTCCTGTAGGCAGCGCGCTACCTGTTGCATTAGGCGGAAGCACCTATTTTAATCTAACCAAAATATCGGGTGGTTTAATTAACGATGGTACGACCGAAGATCCTGTTCAAGGATATGATATTAAGTTAGCCGGGAGCTTAGAGTATCCCGATTTCTTTAGCGGAGCGGGAGAAAGCTGCATTAACCCAACGTTTAGCGTCAACTTATCGAAAGCAGGAGGGTTGATTGGTGTTGCCCGTAATGTGGCGCCATGCGGAGACATGACTTTTGGGCCTGCCACGCTCTCGTTTGCTCCGTCCGACAGCTTGATTTTCGCAATTAAAGATAATGTGCAAAGTGTGATTCTTGGTGGCTCGGCCAGCGCAGTAATCGAGCAGGAAGATGCCCCCAATATTACGGCAAGTGGAACTATACAAGCTGATGTATTGAACGGAGAATTTATAGACGGAGAAATTTTAGTTAATGATTTATTCACCTACAACTATCCTCAAACCGATCCCTTCTTTACCTTTCGTGTACAGCATGCACGCCTTAATCAGAGCGGAGTCGTCTTTACAGGAGATGCCAGTCTGGCGTTTCCAGGCGGCCAAGATACGGCACGAGTTACCTTCATAAATTTCGCTATCAATCCGCAAAGCAATGGCATTGCTTCGGGCGAATTTACCATTCAGGATTCGATAGGTGTGGAAGTGGGAATTAATCCCATCGACTGGCAAATTGTGCAGCCTTCCTCCGAGTTTACGCGTGAAAATGCGGGACGATTACTCTTAGCCGGAGGCATAACTGTAAATCCCTCAGGCATGATGTTAGATGCAAGCAGTACGGCTGCTATCCATGCTGCCGGACAAACCTTCCCCGAGCTGGAAGTTTCGTATCAAAACTTCAAAATAGGGTTCAGTCCTTTAAGTGTTACCAGCGGTCGCGCAGATTTCACTATAAGTGGGGAGTCAAGCGCCTTCGCTTTTCTCGATAAAGTCCAGTTCAATGTTAGCCTTCCCGGCCTGCTAACCAGCGTGCTGCCTGATACACTGAATCTGCCCAATCGTGAAACCGCCTTTCTGGTATTAGGTGATAATGACGGCAACCGCTATGAGTATGATGACAGTCAATCACCCGGAAGACTGTTTACTCTGCCCGGTGAGACGGTTTCGCTGGTCATTCCCGGCCTTAAAAACAGCGGTGATACGCTAAAGGTAGATGTGGTTTTCGACGCTCAG
>JBDNFJ010000291.1:0-5145 GCA_041689895.1 Gracilimonas sp.
ATAAATTCCATCGCTACCAAATAAAAGCTAATGGAATATCGGTCTCTGGCATCCCCAACAGGGTCCATGCCACTCTCATAAGGTTCGAGCTTGTTTTTGTTGGGGCGAAAAGGGCCGAGAACTTTAGAGAGGGTGAGCAGTATCAGTGCCAGAACAACGGCTACTATGGCAAGTATGAATATCGGGAAGTAATTATCGAGCATATTACAGATTTCCTCGGCTAATGGGATGAAAAGTTACTTTCAATGTATTGCAATGTCAACGCAATTAGCCATTAATATAGTTTTATTTACATTTCTCAGCAAGAGAACCTGTTCGTTCGGTATTATTTAGTCTGTAGCTACTACCAGAATAAGAAATATTGATAGAATTGAGGCAACCGTTTACTTGTGTAGTAGGTAAACAGAAACCAGACACTATAGGCCACGTAAAATAAATCCTTTATCCTTCCGCCAAATAATATATACAGCTCGGGCTATCAATAGCTCTTCGGGTACGGCGCCCCAGTGCCGACTATCTCTGGTATTTCCTTCATTATCACCCAACATAAAATAAAAATTACTTTTAAATCTGTAGGTAGAGGCTTGGCTTCCATCAATCCTCAAGGCTTTACGATCAGCATTCACTTTGTTGTATGAACCATCTCGCTGAATCAGTCTTTTCCAATAGGATATATTTAATGAATCTAAATGGACGGTCATTCCTTCTTTTGGAATGATATACTTCTTAGTTAATGTAGTTATCGAATCTGTAAGACTAACTATTTTATTGCCCAGAGTATAAAGCGTGTCTCCAGGCAGGCCTGCCAATCGCTTTACTAATCTCATACGCTTAGAGGGATGTCGGTCATAATGGATGGGCGAACTAAACACCCAAATGTCAGCTCGGCTTGGCTGCACAAAGCCCGGTTTGGCATAAAAAGGAAAGGGCACTGCTGTAAGCGGATAAAATTCAGGGGTTTTAAAACGATAGGGGAATTTTAGAGCCATTATATAATCTCCCCGTTGAATGGTTGGGTACATAGAACTTGTTGGAACCACATAAATAGAAATAAACAATCCTTTTAGTATCCAGCTCAAAAGATAGATTCCGATTATAAAGGTCAGCCCTTTACGAAAGATATTGATACTATTTCGGATGTTATCTTTCGATAATCTCATTCATTTCATTCTTAATTTGGCGGCCGGCAGTTGTGGGCACTTTCTGCTCCATAGCAATAATTTGTTTGGCCAAAACTATCAACGCATCTTCATTGCCTAATTTTTGATGCACTTTTGCCATCCGATATAAGGGGTATATTTTGTGAGGCATAATATTCCATGAAAACTCATAGTTCGCAAGTGCTTTATCATTACTCCCAATATGTTCATAAGCTTCTGCCAACACCATATATAAGTTAGGATTGGAATAAAAGGTTTTGGTTCGTTCAAGGATCGGAATGGCTTTTTTGAATTCTTCCGCAGCTGTTAATGCCCCTCCATAACGGAATAAATATGCTCCATTTCTATTCAATTCAGGATATAGTTTTTCGAAACCAAATATAGCTTCTTCATATTGATTATAAGTCATCAACCGGCTGACTTCTTCCCACTGCTTATACACCTTAAATTTTTTAAAGGAAGACCATCCTAACAAAGCAAAAAGTAAAACCAAAACAACTCCTCCTATTTTTACTTTTAATGAAGATGAATGCCATACTGTTAAAGGTTGATTGTTTTGCAAGGTTATTCCCAATGCCAGTAAGAAGAAAAAGTTTATAAGGGTTGGAAATATGTGTAGCGGAAATGCAAAAAGAGCTAATACAAAAATAGCGATGAGCGAAGCTTTTACACTAAGTAAAAGAGCATTTTGTTTATTACTTGGCTCCCCAAACCTGTTGTTCTTTCTGCCAAAAGAGAAGAATATACTTCCCAACAATCCCATGAATAAAAGAAAGCCAACGAGCCCCAATTCCGCCCAAATTTGTAGAAATTCATTATGGGCATGTTCCACATTTCCGGCAATCATTTTCTCTTTTTCGGATGCCGAACCCGAAGCAAAATAAAGCGCTTGGGCTTTATTGTACTGAACGCTAAATTGATCAAATCCATGTCCTAATAAAGGCTTTTCCGCAATCATTGTGGCTGTTGTTTTCCAAATAAGTAATCGGCCAAAAGCAGAATCTGGTTTTAGGTCGTACAGCGCTTTTCCCCAGCCAAGGCAGGTTCCGATAATGATAAGCGCTACTAATGCTTTTCTCGGCCACGTGTTTACTTTGGTACTAACATACGGGCCTATTTTATATTTGTGATACAACAGAAAGCCGACACCTGCTAACACGGCCAGCCACGAACCCCGAATAGTGGTAGCCGGAAGAAGAGCTATAATGAGTAAAAAGGTGGCTAACCCAACCTTGGAAATAACTTTGTGGCCCATCTTGCTACGGAAAAGATACACGCCAAAGGTTAACGGAGCAACTGACCCGATAAACCCGGCAAAATGATCGGGATTTACAAAGTGACCGGTGACAGAAAAATATGCATTATTGCTTGGAAAGAACCCATACAATTGACCGAACCCAAATAAAGTTTCTACGCAACCAACAGCCATAAAAATAAAAACTAAAGCGAGTAATAGGCTCTTTTTCTTATGCTGGATTATCCACTCAAAAAGGCACCTCCAGATCACATAGCAACCAGCCAAGAACAACCACTGGGTTAAATAGAAGCTGAGTTCAAATCCTGTTTGGAAACATTGTTGTATAAGCAAACAAAAAAGAAACAGGACCAGAATAATATCAGAGAGTTTGAACTTTGTTTGTACCCTCTTGAAAGTGCTAAACCAATAACCTATTACCAAAAGGGATATTATTACTGAGGAAATAGCAATATAAAGCCAAAAGGAAGAATGGGGTTGAAGGATATTTGGTAACCAGAAAACAGCCATTAAAGTTACATTGGCAAAGTTTAAGTCACACTCTCATAATACATTTAGCAGGATATTTACTCAATTAATTTGTTTTCAAAAAAGATAAGTTTGCTATTTGAAAATGTATCTAATGAATAAATTCTATGATTTTGAGGATCGACATCAATAAACTGTAAAAATTTATCTTTCATAATTAATTTTCTTACAGGATTTCCTTCCCAATCAAATACATGTATTTCCGTTGAATAGGTTTTTCCGTTAGAATCATAACTTTCTCTAGCTTTTTTCATCTGGTTGTAAGACATATTTAAATATACCGCATAGATATATTTCTCGGTTATTCCCATATCTTTATAATAAAGAATACGATTCATTTCTGAATTTTCTTTCAACAGAACATTTCCTTTTCCCTTTATAATCTTTTTGGGAGTTCCTTCCGTATCAAAGAAAGATATTTGATTAAACCATTTATTCGATAAAACAATTAGGTCTTTGGTATAATTAACCGCAAATTCTGACCGGTATAATTCAGCAATGTCTTTTTGTGTGCCAATTTCCTCTGAAAGCGGGGGGATTAAATCACTATACCAAATTGAATCATTTTGGGTGTTTGCAAAAAACATACTCCCTTTGTCTATCCCCCCGGTACCAACAATCGTAGAGTCATTAATAAAAATGGCTCTTTGTGCCAATATTGTTTTAGGAGGTAGGGTATAGCTTTGATTTATTTTTAGCAGATTCCTATTTAAGGAACTATCTATATTCCATTCCACTAACCTTGCATTCCCCCAGTCAAAAATTGTGGCGGCCTTTAGACTTTTGGTTCCTGTAGTTTCAACAAAATTTTGCAATACATTTGAAAATTCTTTTGGTCCTCTTCCTCTTTTACCAAATCCTTGTAAATAGGCATTATCTTTTAGAGAAAATATTTTTATGAACCCGTTGTCTACATTTCTTTCATAAACAATTAAAAGTGAGTCGAGCACAAAGGTAAAACCAGGATTTATCAGATGGCTGTTGATCTTTGATGCTGGTTCTGCCTCTAAAGTTACCACTTCTTTAAAGCTATTTTCATTAATAGATTTTATTATATAATTTTTCTTATGTGATACATCCGACTGACAACCACCCAAAAAGATTAACACTAACAGTAAATATTCTTTTATTACATTTTTCATATTTTAAATACCCCTAAAGTGAAATTAAAAAAATATTCCCTTGATTAGTTTTATGAAAAACCAATTCATTTTGTATAAACTGATTGTTAAAATAGATAACATAAACAGGACTTTTTATAATATCTTTATCTTCTAAAATAGTCTTAATATACGGGTCAATTCCACCCTGAAGAATAATACTTAAATTGGGATATTCTCCACTGTACTTTTGCCTCCAAAGCTGATCCCATTTCTCTATTTTTATAGCAGCTGAGGAACAGCGCCCATCAAGAAACAAAAGAAATTGTTCATGATTTTCTTCAAAACTATTCTTAGCTATATTATTTACAGGTTTCATCTCACCAATAGTCTTTATTATATAATCTTTTTCACTATTCTGTATGCTGTGTAGTGAGAAATTTTGTTCTTTGTTGCATGAATAAAAAGTCATCACAAAAACTAATAAATAAATAAGTTTTATCATCTCGATAATTTAAAAGTTAGACAAGAAGAAAAAATCAATTAGATGATATTCTCCTCTTGTCTTAATTTTTAACTATTTGGATTTAGTAAGAACAGTTTCTGGCAACTTTATCCCAATTGTCACACCAACATGATTTTCCGCTTCTTCCACTATACCAAACATCATTATTTTTATATCCATTAATAGCACACTCTCCTCCTCCAGTGGCTATTGCGGCTGGAGTAAAAATCGAGGTTTCTAACCCATTAAGGCTGACATCCGTGCTTCCGTCATTCATGCCTACTTGCACATTCACCGCCATAAGGGCCGCTAATACTAAAGCCCCGGCTATTATTTTGGTTTTATTTCCGAGTTTTGCTATTCGTTCTTTCATGGTAATCTCCCGTGTAGGTTTTGTATGGTTTTTTCCTTTTTGTACCGCTCTTTAAAAAGGCTCACCCCATAAATAAAAAAAAACAAACAGAATCGCAAGTACTTTTACTATCCAAATGGGGTCAATTGTGTCCATTTTGGGACATTTTGTTTATTTCTGCTCATTTTAGAATTACAAACAACTCATAGTACAGCATTCAAAAACCGATCCATTCTTGTATAAAA
>JBDNFJ010000292.1:0-9333 GCA_041689895.1 Gracilimonas sp.
ACGGGAAGGGTTGCTGCACTTGAGCTGGTACTAAAACCAAGCAGCATGGCAGGACGAATAGCTCGAAAGAACGTGCTCAACTTCATGTTACTGGTGGCTTTGAATAAAACCGAATACACCAGAATAACATGCAGTAATAACGCCGCCAATACGGTGAGGCAGTACCAACCCAGCGCATACAGTAGTTCCAGTGCTTGAGAAAGATCATCTCCGGCCAAATCGATAAGTAAGGAAGCCATTAGCGCAAAAACCCCAATGGGCGCCGTTAGCATAATTAAATCCACAATCTTTATAACTACATCATTAAAAGCATCGAAAATATTTACGAGCGTTTCTGCTTTCTTGCCTCCTATCTTTATAATACCGATACCTATCAGAATAGCTACAAAAACTACCTGCAACATTTTAGAATTATCGGCGGCTGCGCTAAAAAAGTTTTCGGGGACAATATCAACGATCACGTCCAAAGGGCCACGTTCCATTACCAACTTGGCGGTTTCATGTTGTTCGCCCACCTTTGCATTATAGGTTTCCTGAAGTTTATCGCGCGTTTCGATGGGTAACGATTTACCCGGGCGAATTAAATTCACCATTACCAGCCCAATTGTTATGGCTAATACCGTGGTTATGGCGTAAATACCAATGGTTTTAAAGCCCATTCGCGAAAGCTTGGTGGTATCATTTAGGCTGGAAATTCCAACTACCAAAGAGACCAGCACCAGAGGCACCGCAATCAGTTTCAATAAATTGATGAAAATGGTTCCGAATGGTTTTATGAAATCGGAAGTAAATTCGTTCAATCCGGCGATGCTGGAAATTAGACCCCAAATCAACCCTAAAAACAAACCAATAATAATTTGCCAATGTAACTTCTTATACCATTTCATACGCCAATACTTAAGATTAAAATCAAACTAATAAGGGAAGCCGTTCCTGCCGATATCCAGTTCACCGCATTGTTACCTATCATTATTTGATCGACTCCAATAAGCGAAAGGCCGGTAAACGTAAACCTTTTATCCTGAAAACGGGCGCCAATGTAAGAATCCAGAAGACAACCCAAAAATGCAGATACGGAAATTATCGTTAAAGTGATAAAACTATGCGTCGGATCAAATCCCCAGAACAGTGCGCTGATAAAAAGAGCTCCTCCAAAGGCTGCTACGGTTCCATAAAAACTAATACCACCATGAGTGCCCGGCTGAACTGGTTTTCGGGAATCAATCAGCCAGGTTTTTCCTTTCACCCTGTTATTGCCAATTTCCGTAGCCCAGGTGTCGGAAGTGGCGGCTGCAATGGAGGTTACCGCTGCAATCATAAAGCCATCAAGGCCGGCTAAAAACCAAATTAATATCCATAAAGCAAACCAAAAACCGTTTGCCCACACCTGCTTTCCATCTCTTCGGTTTCTTTTTTCAAGAAATCCTTCGCCGGATATAAGGTCTTTAGACAGAAGGGAACCAGATATAAAGAAAGCGATAACAACGGTGGCTCCGGCAAATCCGCCCAAGCCATAAGCCAAGCTTCCAAAAATAGTGGCCGATGTGGCGCCGTCTTTGGTAAGCCAGTTTAAAATAAAAGCAATCACCGAAAACAGAAAAGCGAGTACAAGACCGATAAGAATTTGGAAATGATCGTGGCTACTTCCAAAAATAATAAACACAAATACTACGGCCAGTGTAAAAAAGATATTTACCCAACGATCTATCACTGATTCAGCTTGCGGCTGATTCAGGCTTCTCGTTTCGGCCGTGTTTCATAATAGCAAAAACTACCAATATGTAGCCGGCCATAATAACGATGGGGGAAATGTACAGTGAAATAATTCCATTGACCTTATTCTCGATATACATGGCGGTAAAACCTGCGACAATCAAAAGAATGGCGATGCCGATCATTTTATAATTGTATGCGGAAAAAAACATAGGTTGGCTATCCGCTGTTTTACGTCCTCGTTTTGCCATTTTCTTTTATGTAAATTTGTGGATTATCATGTTTCAAACAGTTCGCTAAGTTATCTAATTATCCGCTAAACCCAAAAGTACAAAAAAGGTATGCCCCGAATTATTCTGGCGTCTCAGAGTCCACGTAGAAAAAGATTATTAGAACAAATTGGTCTTTCTTTTGAAATTTATCCAAGTGATGCCGAGGAATGCAGCCCGCATAATAAACCCACACTCCTTGTGGAAGACCTGGCGCTGTTAAAAGCCAAAGACGTTTCTTCCCAATTCACGGACAGCCTTATTATTGGGGCGGATACTATTGTAGTGCATGATGCTCATATAATGGGTAAGCCGAAAAATGAAAAACAAGCCTTTCAAATTTTGCAAACGTTGAGTGCTTCCGAACATTCGGTATATACGGGCGTCGCTTTTGTTAAAACTGATAAAAATGGGGAAATCACCTCTAAATACACCTTTCATGAGCAAACAAAAGTCACCTTTAGTTTGTTAGATGAGCAAGATATACGCGCCTACATCAAGAGTGGAAATCCCTTTGACAAAGCCGGTGCATATGGAATTCAAGACGATCTCGGAGCTTTATTTGTTGAAAAGATTGAAGGTGATTACCATAACGTTGTTGGTTTTCCATTGAACCGATTTTATAGAGAAATAAAATCTTTTATGCCTAAACTGGTTATACTTACCGCATGAAACAAATGATTAAGAATTTACTGGCCGGAACATTCTTTTGCCTGCTTTGTACTTCCGTACTTTTTGCCCAAAACAACAACAGCTATCAATTAGCCACACGGCTGATGCAACAGCAGAAATATGCCGAAGCTCTTCCTCTTCTGGAAGAACTAAACAACCGCCAACCGGAAGTCTATGTGTATGCAAATCGCCTCATAGATTGCCTCATCCAGCTCAAAGAATATGACCAAGGCCTGGAGCTGGCAAAAAAATATACAGACGATGCAAAATATAAGGCTCAGGTTATGGTACGAATTGCTGAGCTCCATCATTTTAAAGGAGAAAAAGAACAAGCGCTTGATATCTGGGAAAAAAATATTGAGGCTCACCCCAAACAGCTTCAGCTATATATTACAACTGCCCGCACTATGATTAGCCGCAGGGAGTACCTGGAGGCGGTGGATGTGTACGAGAAAGCCCGAATAGCGTTTAAAAATAAATCCCTCTTCTTTGGCGACATAGCCAATGCGTATATGCAGGCGGGTGAATATGAAATGGCTATTGGCGAATGGGTGAAGCTACTGGAAAAAAATCCTAACCAAATCAGCTTTATACAGCGCAGTTTACTTCGTTATAATGATCCCATTCTCTACGATATTACCATTGTGGAACTGAATGACCGACTTTCAGATATTTCCATTTCAGATCCTAACTATCAGGGGTTTTATCAGCTTCAGATTTGGTTGCTGCAAGAAAATAAGTTATTCCGTCGTGCTTTGGCTGCTGCCAAGGAATATGAGAGCCGTTCCAAATCATACAATTATTCGGTGTATAACCTCGGCCGACAATTAATCGAGAATAATGAGTTTGAATTAGCTAAAGAAGCCTTCACGTATTATACCGATGAAGCCCACGGAGAAGTTAAATGGCGGAGCTTGGAGCAATTATCGAACACGTATGCTAAATGGGCAAAACATATTGACGATTATAGTCTTGATTTTAGCCATCAGCAAGATAGCTTGTATCAGTTGGCAACGGTGATGCTCGATTCTATTGAGCATGAAACCAACCATTACAGTGGTATGAAAAACATCCAGCTAAAAAGAGCCGAGCTTTCTCTGGATCATATATTCGATCTATCGAAAGCGGACGCGGCACTTCAAACGTTAAAGAAACAATCCGGCACTCGAAATATCCCGGAAGTTCCGTATCTGGAAGGCCGTTTACATCTTGCTAAAAAGGAATATGCAAATGCGCGAATCAGTTTCACACGTTCCAATAAGCAGGCTAAGATTGGAGCCTTGGCCGAGAAAACTCGTTACTTCTTGGCACTAACCGATTTCTATGCGGGGGATTATGAATTTGCCGGTATTCAGCTAAAGTCATTAGGTCGCCAAAACACCTCATATTATGCAAACGATGCCTTAAAGCTGCGCATATGGCTTCAACAGGGATTATCCATTGATACAACCGGAGTGAATTTATCCACTTTTGCAGATGCCGTTTTTAAGGAGAATAATGGGAAATCAGCCGAAAGCGCTCAGCTATTTTTAGGGATGATTCAAGACCCAACATTTCAGGCATTAAAAGACGATGCTATGCTATTTTATGTGCAATCACCCCATATTCAAAGCGCTGCAAAGCTGGTTGAATTAACCAATTATTTGGCCACCCAAATCCCCAGTCCGATTAAGGAAAAGCTACTATGGGAGCAAGCTAAACTTGCCGAACAAACACATATTCATTCCATTAAAGCAGAGGGTTGTGCTACCGGCGAAGATTGTATTTTTGGAGCAGATTCCACTCACACAATCAATGAAATATCAATTTCGGCGCGCGCTATTTATGAGCAACTGATTTTAGAATATCCCCAAGGCTTTTATGCTCCGTATGCCAGAGAGCGGCTGACCAAATTAACCAATCAAAATTCCTAACATGTTCAAAAAAATACTCACGGTTTGTTTATTTGTAATGAGTTCGGTGGTAACCGTATCGGCTCAGCAACACATACTCATACCTATGGATGCATCCCAAACCAATCACCTTAAAGCGTATGGCGTCATCTTCAATCACATTACCGATGGCTACAAAGCCGAATGGTTGTTGAATTATAGAGGCGGAAGCTTCATGGCAACCGTAGAAAATGACATTGTTCGGAAAAGCCGGCTACGAAATGTATCTCTGGAAGTGATTTCTGGTTCGGAAGCACAGAAAATTATAGCCGATGTTGAAAGTAATAGCAGCAATACAGCCGTTGTAAACCTTGTGAAAGCACCCAAAATTGCCGTTTACACGCCTAAGCAAGCCCTGCCTTGGGATGATGCCGTAACGCTCGCCCTCACCTACGCTGAAGTTGATTATGATAAAATTTGGGATGAAGAAGTGCTGGAAGGAAAACTGAATAAATACGACTGGCTGCATCTCCATCACGAAGATTTTACCGGTCAATACGGGAAATTTTGGGCTTCTTATAAAAGTATGCCCTGGTACATCGCACAGGTAAAGCAAATGGAAGCGATGGCTAAGAGACTTGGATTTTCGTCGGTTAGTGAGCAGAAAAAAGAAGTAGCCCGCACCATCAAGCGATATGTGGGTAATGGCGGCTTTTTATTTGCTATGTGCTCGGGTACCGATACCTTCGATATTGCCCTTTCTGCCGAGGGCGTGGATATTGCTCCCGAACAATTTGACGGAGATCCGGTGGATCCAAATGCGCAGGAGAAACTGGATTTCGATAAAACCTTCGCGTTCGAAAACTTCCATCTGGTGCTAAACCCAAAAGAATACGAACATGCCGATATTGATGTTCCGGTAAGCATCGATCAGGTAGATCAGTCGCTCGATTTCTTTACCCTTTTTGATTTTTCAGCAAAATGGGACCCGGTTCCTACTATGTTGACGCAAAACCATGTGAGCAGCGTTCGTGGATTTTATGGTCAAACGACGGCCTTCCGAAAAGACAAAGTAAAATCATCGGTGGTAATTTTGGGGGAATCTCCGGGACGAAATCAGGTGAAATATCTTCATGGGAATTACGGTAAGGGTACGTTTACTTTTTATGCGGGACATGATCCGGAAGATTATACCCACCGCGTGAATGACCCACCTACCGATCTGGCCCTCCACCCTAACAGCCCCGGCTATCGGCTAATACTAAATAATATTTTATTTCCTGCAGCCAAAAAGAAAAAGAAAAAGACATAGATATTTTTAACATGAAGCCAAGCCGAAATTTCGAGGATCTTGTAAAACTGGTTGCCATCCTCCGTAAAGAATGTCCATGGGATCGTAAACAAACACATGATTCCATCAAAGATAATCTTATTGAAGAAGCCTACGAAGCCATCGAAGCGCTGGATGAGCAAGACTTTGGTGAGTTCAAGAAAGAGCTGGGGGATGTGTTGCTGCACGTGGTTTTCCATTCTCGAATGGCAACCGAAACCGATACGTTTGATATCGGGGATGTCATTTACACGCTAATGGAGAAACTCATCCGCCGGCATCCACATGTATTTGGAGACACCGAGGTAAACGGAGAAGAACAGGTTTCGGAGAATTGGGAAAACATCAAGCTTAAGGAAGGGAAGAAATCTACTTTGGATGGACTACCTATTCGACTTCCAGCTCTCATCCGGGCACAGCGCATGCAGGAAAAAGCCGCCAATGTTGGCTTCGACTGGCCTGAGTGGAAGCAAGCTTGGGAAAAGTTGGATGAAGAATTGCAGGAGTTTAAAATGGCCCTGGCAAATAACAGTCCTGATGAAATGGCCGATGAATTCGGAGACCTTCTTTTTTCTTTGGTAAATGTAAGCCGCTATTTTGAATTGAATGCTGAGGACAGTCTTAGAAAAACCAATGCTAAATTTGAACATCGCTTCCGTTATATAGAAAAGAAATTGAAAGAGCAGGATAAAGCCCTCAAAGATGCCAGCTTAGAAGAAATGGATGCTTTTTGGAATGAAGCCAAATCAAAATAAATAGATTCTGATTAGCTAAATATGTTGACCCATGATTTGCTTAATTTGAGAATAGGCTCGATGGATTTTGGAACTGTACTCTCCAGCTTTTGGACCTGTCCAGAGTGATGGAGATAGGTCATTACATAGATTGCTTCAAATGCCACGAAACGGAGGTTCACTTAGGCCTCATCCAGCACCCAGTTTCATTGTGATTTACGCACGGTATTCGATTATGGGAAGCGGAAAGATTGAAGTAGCTACCGTACAAAAAGAGATGATTAGCATAACCCTTGGAAAGTACTCGGAATCTTAAATCCTATTCCTTCCAATTCACATCTTAGACAAGCCTCATCGGGCTTTAAGCTTATTTAAAGCAGATCGTTTTTCAACTTCATACAATCTTCAAATTAGATGATTTCATTCCATCGTTTAATACTTTTTGATTTAAAATTGTACCGCTGATTTTGTATATTTGATGTTCTTCTCACACGAGAAACGAATTTATTTTACCAACTTATAAACGCAATACTTTTATAAATCGTTAACAGCGTTAAGTTGGCTCTTATCGAGCATATTATTCTTTTAACATAAACTGGAGTACCAAATGTCAGAAGGCATTCACACAGGCTTTGACGAGCAACAATATCCTTATATTAACAAGGGACTGGAAGGCATCATTGCTTTCTCAACCACCAAGAGTTTCATTGACGGGAAAAAGGGCGAACTTATCTATTCGGGCTATCTGATTGATACTCTGGCTGAAAATGCCACCTTTGAAGAAGTTTGCTTCTTGCTATGGAATGACCGTCTCCCCAATGCCAAGGAATTGGAAAGCTTGAAGACCCTTCTGATTGAGCATCGTGCACTTCCGGAATCGGTTCTCGACTACATCAAGAGCACCAACAAAAATGCGGAGCCTATGTCGGTATTGCGTACGGCCGTTTCCATGCTTGCCGATTATGATGATACGCACGGAAAATTTGATGCCGCTTTGTTTGAAGGACAAGCCATCAACATTATGGCAAAAATTCCGACTATTATTGCCGCTTTTGATCGATCTCGAAATAATAAAGACATGGTAGCTCCTCTCAAAGATGGAAGCGCTGCCTTTAACTTCTTGTATATGCTGAATGGTGAGAAGCCCGGTAAGCAGGCTGAGAAAACGATGGATTTATGCCTGATTCTTCACGCCGAGCACGGTATGAATGCCTCCACTTTTACCGCTCGTACTATTTGCGCCACCAAATCTGATATGTATTCTGCCGTCACAGGAGCTATTGGAGCATTAAAAGGTCCGCTGCATGGTGGAGCCAACACAGCCGTTATGAATACGCTGCTTGAGCTTGATAAAGATCCTGATACCGCCGATGCCGTTGAATTCACCAAAAGAAAGCTGGCTGATAAAGAGAAACTTTCCGGCTTTGGTCACCGTGTGTATAAAACCTTTGACCCACGTGCTCGCTTGCTTCAAAATATATCGAAAGATCTTTCTGAAGAAACAGGACATAAGCAATTGTACAAATGGTCGATGGATATGTTGAAAACCATGAAAAGCGAGAAGGATATTGATCCCAACGTAGATTTCTTCTCCGCTACGGTGTATTACTCCATTGGAATTCAGCCTGATTTATTCACCTGTATTTTCACGATGAGTCGCGTTACGGGATGGGCCGGGCACTTTATGGAACAAGCAGCCAATAATCGCTTGATTCGTCCACGCGCCCTGTATGTGGGTAAAAAACACCTCGATTGGGTACCGGTAGAAAAACGCTAATATTATTTTTGGCGATTTTAATTCGCTCCTATTTTAACTAAAAAGGCTTCAATGCAATGCGTTGGAGCCTTTTTTATATTTGTCCACCCATCCCCCGTATTCATGCTTTGGCTTGCTTAGTGCCTACTTGAACCCAGGATATGATTGTTCTATTTTTTTCTGATATTACCGTCACTTTATAAATAAACTTGGGCTCATCAATGAAAACGCCATCACTCCTAATCGTCCTATTCCTTTTTTCAACCATACCTATCTCGGCTCAATCCACAGCTCCCAAGCTCTCTGAGATTCAGCAGGAGGAGCTAAAAGACAACTTGTATGAGTTAGCAAGTGATTCTTTTCAGGGGAGGCGAGCCGGTACGCTCAATGAATTACGCGCGGCTGCCTGGGTTGCACAAAAAGCTCAAGAAGCCGGCCTGCAGCCCGCCGGTGAAAACGGCACCTATTTCCAGTTTTTTAACCTGAAGCGGACTCGGATTGCTGATAAAAGTACCATCCACATAAACCAAAATGCAATAAAATTATGGCACGGCGTTTGGCCCATCACTATGGTAGATGCCACCATAAATGCTCCCGTTGTTTGGCTGGATAGCATGCCCGATAGCACCCAAGATTTGAAAGGCAAAGTGGTTGCTATGAAAATCTCCCCTCCTACTCCGATTACTCAAACCTGGGTGAGCCTATGGCAATATCGTTATGCGGCTTCGGCCATGAGGCAACAAGGACGTGAGCTCAGAAAACACGGAGTTTCAGCTATACTATTTGTGGCTGATGAAACCGTAGAATCTCTCATTTCTTTTATTGGATTTCACTTTCAAGAAGGAGGATATACCATTGAAGACCGCACAATGCCTCAACCCAAAACCACACCCGTATTATTAGTAAGTAGCGATTATGAAAACGAGCTCGCTAAAGAAGAGGCTCATATCAGCACTACTCTGAAGGTTGAGCATTTTGATTATCCATC
>JBDNFJ010000293.1:0-2358 GCA_041689895.1 Gracilimonas sp.
GG
Organism: Gracilimonas sp.; assembly: GCA_041689895.1. Lineage (GTDB taxonomy): Bacteria > Bacteroidota > Rhodothermia > Balneolales > Balneolaceae > Gracilimonas. Next base: position 3 of record JBDNFJ010000293.1, read on the forward strand.
GAGAGCCAATTTCTTCTTCCCCTTCTAAAATAAATTTCACATTAACGGGAAGCTCTTGGCCTGTTTTCATATAAGATTCGATGGCCTTCACATGGGTAAAAGCTTGTCCTTTATCATCACTTGAGCCACGTGCATAAATTAATCCATCTTTTATGACGGGTTCAAAAGGCGGGGTGTTCCAGAGATCATCCGGGTCGGATGGCTGCACATCATAATGGCCGTAAATGAGTACCGTAGGCTTATCGTCATGTGGAGAGTGTTCAGCAAATACAATGGGATTACCCGGCGTTTCGTGAAGCTCAACGGTATCCAGATTTAATCCCTTCAACTGTTGCATAAGAAAGTTTGCCGCTTTATTAATTTCCTCCTTTTTGCTGGAGTCGGTGCTTACGCTGGGAATGCGCAGCAGCTCAAAAAGCTCTTCAATGAATTTATCTTTATTCTGATCGATATAATCTTGAGTGGTACTCATTTAGTCTGATTAATTTTTGTTGATCAGTCGATACAAATCGACTGACGATTGTGCTTAAAAATAAGCATGCTTCGGCTAAATTTCTTCCATTGTTACAGCTTATAATACTTTGATTCCCTCGTTTTTAACCCATCCGTACTGCCCATTTCCTAAGCGGATGTACAGCCATTCCTCACGGCTTTCACCTTTCCATTGATCGATTATCAGGTCGTAGCCTTCATAAGCAATACTCACCAATGTGCTTTCTGTATTAGGTGATTGAAGCACCCGCTGCTGGCTTGAAATTATAACAGCTTCATCATAGCGGCCATTCACATAATCGGCATAAAATGCAGTCAAACTAATGGCCGTTCCTGTTATAATTAGCGCCATGATGTAGGGAAAAAATCGTTTTATCTCCAGCTTGTTAAACCAGCCTAAATACAGAATAATCAATCCTATGAGCGTGATAAAGAAGCCGACCATAAAAATACCGCCAGCTCCGGGCACTTCGTTTGCCCAGTGGATAGCACGATCCCAAGGTAATTTTGGAAGCATGGCTGATTGCCTGCTAAATTGGCTATTCACGTATTTAAGAGCAGTTTGGGCCTGACTTGCCGTGGCATCAAAATGAAGTGCTTTCAAAAAATAGAACTTGGCTAAACCCAACGAATCAAGTTGAACGGCTGCAATGCCCATGTTCAAATATAAAGCACCGGATTCCTTCCCAGTGGCCTCGATGGTTCTGTAACTACTTAGAGCTTCCGGAATATCCCCGTTCTCAAAAAGAGTGTTGGCCTTATCGAAGGCAGCTTGGGAAGTTTCCTGAGCATATCCCGCATGGGTAAATACCATCATAAAAAGCAGAATGAAGGCAAGATGCTTCATGAAAGTTTCCCCAGTTTTTTAATAAGTGCGCGGGTTCTCTCGATATCAGAATGCAATGTTTCCTGTGTGGCATTGGGTGCGTAAGCAATAGTTTCGCACTTGTTCAGCAGGCGCTTCAATTCTTTGGTAAGCTCCGGCTCTGTTTTCTGTTCTACTTCTTCGATAATGTCGGAGTGTGAAAGTCCGGCCGGGGGCAAATTCAGTTTATCCGTAAGATACTGCACAATGGCTTTTTCAATGAGATAATACCCATTTTTTACGTCGTTGGTATGTTCAGCCTCGGTCAGTGTTTTGTTGGCACTATCGTTCGCCGTACGGGAACGGGCAAAGGCCGTATCAGTATTCATGCGTTCATCGTATTTCTTGTAGCCGTACACGGCACCGGTTATGATAAGAGGCAAGAAAATCAGTACCCACGCCCAAGTTTTTTGATGCAAAGAGCTGGAAGTGGCATACGTCCATTGTGCTAATCCCGTAATGGGTTTTACGTTAAGCCGGAGGTCGTCAGTGGTAGCGATGATTGCATTGGGATCACGCTTCGCTTCAAAATCCAGTTCGGGCAGCTTTTTGATTACATATCGTTTTTTCTGGGGATTGAAAAAAGCTACTTTTTTTGCCGGAATCACAAACTGCCCTTCGTTTCTCGCTATTACGATATCTGTAAACGTGCGCGTACCAGAAATGCGCTGATTTGTTCGGGTAATGGAAGAGTTCTCTTGCGGATTATAGGTTTCCAGTGAAGCCGGCAGCGTGTATTCCGGCTTATTGATGAGCGGTACATTTCCGGTCCCTTTAACTACGGTGGTGATTTCAATGCTTTCACCAACCAACGCACTTTTTGGAGAAATAGACCTGCTTATTTTAAAATCACCCACTGCTCCAATAAAGTCCGCATTTTTTAGCTCGGGGAGTGATTGAACGTTAAGTGTTACGGGGATGGACTGGAGACTCATGCGTTCCTGATTCACCCCAAATCCAAAAAAGTCGTTAGAGGTACGCTGTTTGCGAACCGAAACC
>JBDNFJ010000294.1:0-11410 GCA_041689895.1 Gracilimonas sp.
CTTCCGCTTTTTACGATCAAAAGGAATAACTATTCGTAAAACCATAGATATGCTCATTGGTAGTTGGTGCATAGAACATGGTATAGAATTGTTGCATAATGACAAGGATTTTGATCAAATAGCCACACACCTACCTTTGAACGTATATACAGGCTGAAAGAAAGCTGTTCGCCCATCAACACCGCACTTAAGCGGTGCAGGAATTATAATTTAATTCAAGGCGGGGGATTTGAATTCAGACAAAATTTGATGAGATCATTTCTTACTAAACATATTCGCGCTTAGCTAAATCATCGACATTAAGAATACTATAAAGTCTTGGTATGACTTTTTTAGGGATTTAAGCTGAGCTTGAATTGTGACTCACAGTCCGTTGACTTATCGACTACAATCTTGCTATCCTTTCTTGATGGATATCAAAAGTAAAATAGGAAATAAAATCCGAAAGTTGAGGCACAGTAGGGATTTAAGCTAAGAGCAGTTTGCAAATCTATGTGGCTTAGACAGAACCTATATCACTGGAATTGAGCGGGGTAAAAGGAACGTATCTATTGTCAATCTTGAAAAAAATGCACAGGTTTTCGAAATATCTTTAAGCGATTTATTTGGGGAGTTATGAGCACGAAAGTAAAGATTTATAATAATGAGATTAAGGATATAATAATTGGAGAAGTGCCCGAGTTCCCTAAATACACTACACAAATATTAAACTTGGCGAATCAAAACTCTCAGGGAACAAGGCCTAAAGTAGTGGCCAAATGAGTGATTTAATCCAAGAATTTGATGGCAGAACTATTGATGAATGGATTGATTGGTACGAGGAAAGACATCCCAATGCAAGAAAAAATACCAGCGATAAAGTTGAGGTAATGGTTGATAAACTCAAGGATGCAATCAAGAAAATCGACCGAGAGATGATTGAAGTGTGGGTCAGGGACTTGGTTCTTAATAAAACCTTTATAGGCCTCCGTTTCCAAGAAGCTATTCTAAAAAAAGTAGCTGATATTAAAGAAAAGGAATATAGACTGGCTACAAAAGAGGAAGAAAGCCAGGGAATTGATGGATATATCGGCTACCTACCTGTGAGTATAAAACCGCATACCTATAAATCAAAGGCAGGTTTGGCAGAAGAAATCACAGTTCAGATTATCTATTATGAAAAAAAGGAGAATGGCATCACTATTGAATTCGATTTCTGATTTAAATTTGTGAGAAAAGGGATTGAGCACCTTGGTAATCCATTAAAGCATCTTGAACATAAGTGGCCTTAAAGACGTTATTTTTTATTTTTTGAATACTCTCAACGAATTGCAGTTTTAAAGCCTTTTCTTGCCTTGTCATTACAGGAAAATCGAACCATTCATTATGATGCTTTACACTTTCTATTCCTTTTTCTTCTATTCGGTTATTAACGAATTCTTTATGATTGAGGATTCGTTTCCGGATGGTGTTATTAATCAATTCAAGGTTTGATTCAGATCTTATGGCATTCTCAATGATCGAAGAAAATTCCGGTTCCAATTCATAACCGATGCTATTTCTACCGGATGCGATGGCAGCAAGTGAAGTTGTTCCAGTTCCAACAAAAGGGTCAATTACAGTATCTCCTTTTACAGAAAACATGTTAACTAAGCGGTAAGGAAGCTCAAACGGATAAGCACCGCTCCTTCCTCTTGCTCCATTTTCAGATAACAATTGAGTAGTGCCTTTCAACTCCCATAAATCTGAGAACCAGCGATTTCTTTCTTCCCAAAAGTAGGCGCTTTCCCTACGGTTTTGTTTCTCATCAGTTGAAAACTCTCGTTTGTTGCCCTTACGAAAAACTAAAATAAACTCGTGCTCGAGTGTGATATAAGCGCCCGGAGGATACATGCCTGAGCCCATAAATTTATTTGGAGCATTGGTTTGCTTACGCCAAATAATATTAGGGAGATTGGAAAACCCCAAATTCAGAAATGAAGTAATAATCCGTGCGTGGTTTGGGAAAAGTTGGAATTTCTTATTAACCGTCCGCGTTGCATCCCCAATATTAATACAGGCTACACCACCATCACATAAAACTCGAGAACATTCCTGCCATACATCATCTAAGATTTTGTGCATTAGCTCAAAAGCTCTTTCAGAATCCGCGTTTTCTAATGCTTCACCTATATCTGAGTTTTGTGCAGAAAAACTCTCATCCCACATTTCAATCATCGGATATGGAGGAGATGTGACAACGAGAGAAACAGAATTATCCTCTACTTCTGAAAGGTTGTCGCCATTATTGAAATAAATTTTATGTGTCGTTTCGTCAATCATTCTACAATATAGAAATGATACTTATTGTCAACAAATGAATTTCTTACATACCAAGCTGATTCATGCAAAATCTTATAGCTGCTACTGGTTTTATTGAAAGCTCCAGTGTTCTACTGGGGAAGCCAGCAGCCTTTTACAAATCCACTTTTAAGCCAGCTTCTCAATAATAGTATCAATTCTATCAAGTGATTCTTGCTTACCGATAAGCTCCAGGGCCGGCGTTAATTCGGGTCCAAAACCTTGCCCACTTACCGCCAATCGAAGTGGCATCATTAGCTTTCCAAAACCAACCTCATGCTCTTCTATGGTTTCTTTGATTTTATCTTTCAAGGTTACGGCTTCAAATTTTTCATCCGGTAATGCTTCAATTTTATCTCGATAGGTTTTTAAAATCACCGGACTATCGTCTTTCCATTTTTTCACGGCCTTTTCATCGTAGGTTTCGGGAGCTTCAAAAAAGAACGCGCCCATGCTCACAAATTCATCTACTTTTGAAACCCGCTCATGCAGCAGCTCAATTACTTTAGTTAGAAACTCATCACTCGGAATCTCAAAGCCTTCTGCTTCTACCAGTTCCTTCACGCCTGGCATTAATTCGGCAATGGAGTGTTCCCGAATGTAGTTTTCGTTGTACCACATCAGTTTTTTATGATTGAAAACTGCTCCGCCTTTGCTCACTCTGTCTAAGGTAAACAGCTCACTTAATGATTTCATATCGTGAATCTCGGAATCATCTCCCGGGCTCCATCCCAAATAAGCTAAGAAATTCACCAATGCATCCGATTCGTAATGACCCGAAATGTAATCTTTGGTGTTGATGGGTATCCCTTCAGTTTCTGCTTTTCGCTTTGATAATTTTCCTCCGCTGGGCGACATAATGAGCGGCAAGTGGGCCAGTGTTGGTGGTTCCCAACCAAAAGCGTTGTACAGCAAAATATGCTTAGGCGCACTGCTTAGCCATTCTTCACCACGAATCACGTGCGTGATTTCCATGGTGTGATCATCCACCACATTGGCGAGATGATAGGTAGGCATACCATCGGATTTCACCAAAACCTGATCATCCAATCCATCGGTATCGAAAGAAACGACTCCACGAATTTCATCTTCAAACTTAACGGTTTCCCTGCGGGGAACTTTGAGTCGTACCACGTATTCTTCGCCGGCATCAAGACGCTTTTTGACTTCATCCTGAGGTAACGTAAGACTGTTTTTCATAGACTGCCGCGTGATGGCATCGTACTTGGGAGAAGGATTTCCAGATTTTTTGAGCCGCTCGCGCATTTCCTCAATTTCATCTACGGTATCAAAAGCATAATAAGCGTGGCCTTCTTCAACCAGCTGCTTCGCATATTTATGATACAAATCTTTGCGTTCGCTCTGGCGATATGGACCGAAATCGCCTCCCTTTCCGGGGCCTTCATCTATTACCATTCCCGTCCACTCCAGCGAATCTATGATATCCTGCTCCGCATTTTCGACATAACGGGATTGGTCCGTATCTTCGATACGAAGTATAAATTTCCCTCCATTATGGCGAGCAAATAAATAATTGTAAAGTGCGGTTCTTAAGCCGCCAATGTGTAGAAAACCGGTGGGTGATGGCGCAAAACGCACGCGAACTGACATATATATTTTATTTTGATGAATTCTTTTAATTTCAGCCCTCAAAGATAACAATTCTAACCGTTGAATTTTGGATGTTGAATTAGATTATTCCTATATCATTGTTCAACTATTTAAAGGCTCTGCAAAACCGATTTTTTTCAAAACTTTCTATTATAATCTGGCCCACTTATGCGCTTAGCACTTCTTCAACCCCAGTTTGCTCCGAATTTATATGATCTGGCTTCCATCCTAAAAGCAGATCGAGTGGTATTTAATGATATGGAGCAATGGTCAAGAAAGGGACGTACTCATCGCGCCGCCATTAAAGGTGAACAAGGTTTGCAGTGGATCAACATCCAAATAAAAACGGCCGACAGGAAAAAAGCCATTGGGGAAGTGCGCATTGAACAATCAAAAAACTGGATTGAACCTTTCTGGCACGCTCTTTATCATAATTACTCGGATGCCACGTATTTTGATTTATTTATACCGGAGCTGGAGCACGATGTCAACAAAGCGATGGAGTTTGAACGGCTGATAGATTTCAATCTATACTTTTTCGGGCGCATGATGACGTATATGGAACTGGATGTGAGTTTTGAATTAGCCAGCGCCATCCCCGATTTTGAAACGAATCCGAATGCTTTCAAAGAAAAAGCAGGAGCAGATATCTTGTATCAAGAACAGGATGCTAAAAACTATCAATGGCTAAGTGATACCTCCGTTTCGGCTCTACAAAAAAATCCGAAATACAAACAGGTCGGTGACGTATTCCTTCCAGGATGTAGCCTTCTGGATCTACTTTTAAATTATGGCAAAGAAAGCTTTCAGGTGATTCGGGAAATCACCTAAATCGCCGTCAACTTGCCCAAGCCGGTAACACACCTACCTCAATGCCAAATACCCAGCTAATGATAGTGAGCGAGGCCAGGGTAAGCAATAAGATGAACAATATATTCAACCAGAGGCCGGCTTTCGACATCTCCGGAATGGTGATTTTGCCGCTTCCATAAACAATGGCGTTGGGCGGTGTAGCCACCGGAAGCATAAAAGCACAGCTCGCACCCAATACCGTTGGCACGGCAAGCAGGAGCGGATTTTGACCTAAGCCAATGGCAACCGAAGCCAGAATTGGTAGAAAGGCTGCCGTTGAAGCTGTGTTGCTCGTCATCTCCGTTAAAAAAACGATAAGGGCTACTACCACTAAAACAAGGAGTAGAATTGGCCAGGTACCCAAGCTTCCAATTCCTCCGCCAATCCACTCGGCCAAGCCGGTACTTCGGATGGCGGAAGCCATACTTAAGCCGCCACCAAAAAGAATTAACACACCCCACGGTAAGCGTTTGGTATCCGACCATTTCAGCAAGAAAACGTTCTCCTTTAGATTGGATGGAATCAAAAAGAAAAGTAGCGCTGCTCCAATAGCAATACCTGCATCTGATATGCCCGGAATGTAATTCGCAATCAATGGTCGACATATCCACATCAATGCCGCACCGACAAAAACAACCGCCACTTTCTTTTCTTCTGAAGAAACCGCTCCTAATTCATCTAATTGGGTTTGTATAAGCTGTTTACCACCGGGCAGTTCTTTTATTTTTATGGGATAAATTAACTTGGTTAGCATCAAATACATCAAGGGAAGTGAAATGATCATAATGGGAACACCCACCATCATCCAGTCGATAAAACTGATTTCAATGCCGTAATTATCTAACACAAAACCAGCTAATAATGCATTGGGCGGGGTTCCTATAAGCGTACCCATTCCGCCAATATTACACGCATACGCAATGCTCAAAATCAACACAATTTCAAAGTTGATCTTATCGGCTCCTTCCTCGCGATCTACCAGTTCCAGAATGGATATGGCAATGGGCAGCATCATAATTGCGGTGGCGGTATTACTCACCCACATGCTTAAAAATGCAGCAGACAGGATAAATCCGATTATTATAGAAGAGGGTTTGATACCTACAAAATTGACAATACTGATGGCAATCCGTTTATGAAGATCCCATTTTTCCATTGCCAAAGCGATAATAAAACCGCCCATAAATAGGAAAATCAGTGGATTTGCGTAGGGCGTGGTTGCTTCGCTTATGCTACTCACCCCCAACAACGGGAATAGTACAATAGGCACTAACGCTGTTGCTGCAATGGGTATGGCTTCGGTAATCCACCAAATGCCCATCAATATGGTAACGGCGGCTGTAAACCAAGCGGCATCACTTAATCCCTGTGGTGCAGGGACTAAGATGAGCGCGATAAAAATTGCAATTCCGCCTACTAAGCCTAGCTGATTACCAAGCTTCTTATAAATACTTGCCATAATTTATTTTGCGTCTGTGGATTATTTATCGGCCGGATAATTCTCTTTTTCCAACCAATATTCCAAATAGGGCACATTATAGATATTTGTCCACCCAAATACACGGAGTCCGTTTGTGATATGCCAAATAGCTGCACGTGGCGAGCTTGGATCGTCAGGAAAATGACTGGCTTCTTCCAGCGCATCCGCTAAAATCCGCTGATTTTCATACGAATCGAACGCTTGTGCCAGCTCATCTGTCCTTATGTTTTTAGCACGAAGCACGGCTTCATCCAGCATGCTTTTTTCGCCGGAATATTCATATCCAAGCACCAAACTGCTGATGGAAGACAAATAGGATTCCATATGGTGATTTAGAGGCGGCACGTCCCGAACTCTTCGGGCATGATCCACCAATGCATCTTTTACCTGTTGGTCATTAAAAAGCTGCATATATTTTCGGATACCATTGGTCACATATACTTGTGAATACCCATATCTATTCAACACAATTTCATTGCCCTGATCGGGACTTTTTTGCAATTCCAGCATCAGATTCATTCGATACTTCAGCTCATCGCCGTATTTCTTCATTTTGGTAGCATCATAGATTTCTCCAAGATTCCATACCGACAGATACAACCTGCGGCCTCTCAACCCATGATCGCCAAATATACGGCGTAGGTAATAATCACCGGTTTCCATGGCCACCTCTAATCCTCTGAAATTTTGATCCAGATAATAGGAGGATACCCAGCCTGGAACCCAAACGTGCGCACTCAGTAAGGAGGTATAATGTTGAGAAGCGTGACGACGTCCCATACCTACATACGGTGAGCCTTTGGGTGCATCGGCTACTTGAAATGCGTGTAGCGATTCGTTGGTATCGCCAAAATACACCGCGTCTTTAGGCCAGTGGATATTATCCACATCCATGGTGTGCGCGCTGGCATTTTGGGCCATTTTGTAATAATCAGGATTACCCGTTCGGATGAATTGCAGCCACCACATATAATCGTTGCCCGGCTCGTTATTGGTCCATGCTGACCACTCATAATTGTAATAGTAGGTTAGATTGTCTCCATAATTCAGCATTCCATACCAAGGCTCCCACTTCTGATTAAACATCATCCATTGGAATTTATAATCCAAGCCTCGCTCATACGTCCCATATTGGTCCGTTTTTTCAGCTAATTTGCCAAACGCTTCACTATCGGCATACCATTTTGGGGAGGCATGAGTTACCGGAGCTTTCATGAATTTATTCGCTGTTTTTTCCACTTCCCCATTGGTACTCTTTTTGTGAAAGTAATATACCATTTCAGTGGTTTTGGCTAAGCCTTGTGCAAAGTTGGCAATCATTCCGCTATCACTTTTTTTATCTTTTTTAGCGAAACTCATTGGCTCTACCGAAGGTGTCCAAATGTACGCGGTAAGGCGCTGCTCATCGTCATTTGCTTTAATTTCTTTAGGATATTCTTCTAAAAAACTTTTAAAGCCAACCATGATTCCCCACTTATTATCCGAAACATCCAGCCAGCCCGGAGCACGTTCTGATTGCACATCGGCATCATTATCTAAAGCAATACTGGCCTTAAATATATCCTGTAATCGTTCATCAGCACTCGAATTCATTAACGGCGGAATTTGAGATTCGTTTGGTCCCGTTTGTAATACTGAGGCCGATTTTGATAAAGGACTTTGCACAATTTTGGTGCTTCCATCCTGCCACCAAGTACCGTCTGAATAAGCGGTGGTAACAGTTTTGTTTTCAGCAAGATTATATTTTAGCGAAAGCCCGGTTGCGGCAATACGATCGTTTGGTTTGGTGAAACCGGAATCTTTAGCAAGAATCGATTCGTCTATAATCTTCCCATCTTTAGTAGCAATGGCTTCATATTGACCTTCCGGTATTTTGTGCTTGTCGGGAACGCCGGTATATACAAACGTATGCATAACTCGTACATACGATTTACCCGCATAGGCATGAATTCGTGTTATGAAAGGAGCTACATTATTATCATCGCGAGAATAATGGTATTCCCCTTCTACCCGTATAATAGCGTGAAGTGGACCGGTCCCCAATTCCTTCACCGTTCGGATAACAACGGCACGAGAGCGGTCTAAGCCCGCATCATCCAACAAATCCAGAAAAGAACTGCGGCCTGCCTCGCCCATGGCAATTACATCGCCATCATCAAAACCATCGTCATTCAAATCAAGCTCTACCTTATCCATAAAGCCACTACCTGCAGGCGCATTAAAATATCCGCCACCTTCCCCTTTTTCAACTGTAAAACGGAGCGGGCCGGTATTTACTTCTATTTCCCCATTTGCGCGTTGGTTGTTTCTTACCGTCAGTTTAGTTTCATAATCTCGGGCATTTCTAACATTTTTTCCATACTCAACCGTATAAGAAGAATCTTGATCCGTGAAAAAGAAAACCCAGAGCCATTTTATACTTTTGTCGGCGGGCTCCCAGGTGCTTACTTTGGTTATTTGGGATGGAATTTCATCACCCGCATCATTTAATACTCGCACATGATCGGGCGAAAAAAGCTCTCCTTGCGGAATGGGAACGCCAAACACCTGCGGACTGCCTTCAATATTATTTTCTACCGAAATGGGAATCTGCTTCCCGCTGCGCGTCGGCCCACAACCTGTTATAACTAAAAACAGGCTTGCTACTATCAGGACTTGTTGAGTGAATTTTTCTACGTAAACTAACATATTATTTTCCTCTTAATTAGAAGGTTGATGATCAAGAACCAGCGCTGCCGCTCCCAATACGGCTACTTGTTCAAGCTCAGAAATAGAAATGGTTAAACTTTTTAATGAATTTGGATAAGCGAAATCGGCCATTGCTTCGTACATGGCATCTTTGAAAAACGGGTAAGCATCTTTTACACTGCCACCTAAAATTATAAATTCGGGGTCGTAAGCATACAAAACGGCTTTAATAGCGTTGCCCAGATGCGTACCGAACTCTTTATAAATTGAAAGAGCATTTTCATCACCGATCTGCGCTAAATGGAAAGCTTCCAATCCGGTCATGTTTTTATGGATCTCGAAAAACTGTCCGGAACAATAATGCTCAAAAATAGACTCTTTGTAAGGCAGCATTCCAACTTCTCCGGCTCCACAATTTGGCCCGGAATACAGCTTATCGTTAAAGATGAGTCCGGATGCAAAACCGGTGCCCAAAATCAGGCCGGCTACGGAGTTATATTCCTTTGCTTTTCCAAAATGCTTCTCCCCCAACACAAAACAGTTGGCATCATTATTCACCCAAACGGGGATCTTAAATTCTTTTTCCAGTATATCTTTTAGGGGTACTTTTTTCCAGGATGGGATATTCTGCACATCATACACAATGCCTTTTTCCACATCTACTACGCTGGGCACTCCTATCCCAATCGCTTCTATTTTTGGAGTGATTATCTGGCAGATCATCTGCTTTATTTGTTCAACAAGATCATCAGCTGAGGACGTGTTTTTAACAGCTTCCGTGCTGATTTCTCGGACCTCTCCGTCTTCTACATGTGCAACTCTAACATTGGTTGCTCCCAGGTCTATACCTATAAGACACGGATTCTTCACCTTTATTTCCTCTGATTAATAAGCGTATTTATAATTGTGGTTGTTTCTCTTTTGACCCAAAATCTATGGTCTTATTACTGATTAACGGCTTCGCCCAGAAGCTTATACTAAGCACATATCCTAAGGTCACGAAGATGAACAGCATGCCGATTTTAAGTGATATAATATCGCTCAAGCCACCGATTAGGATTTGTACCACCGCGCCGCCTGCAATACCTGTCATTAAAATCCCCGCAAAAGAGCCATGATGTTTTTCTACAGAGTTCAGGCCAAGCGAGACGATAACCGGGTACATCACGGATAAGAAAAAGCCTGAAATTGGAAAGGCCCAAAGTGAGACTTGCTGGCTGCCAAATAGCCCCAACAAAACACAAACCATGGCCGATAAAGTAAACCATCTCAAAATCTTCTTACTATCAAATATCTTCATAAAGATAAGCCCGAATATTCCACCTATGGTCATTAGACCCCAAAAGTAGGAAACAGCATCAGCTCCCGCTAAGTCAGGATCTATACCGTGATAATTGCTTAGAAATTTAGACATCCAAAATGAAATACCTTGTTCTGTACCTACGTAAGCGAAAATACCGAGGAAATATAGAATCACATATTTGTTTTTAAATAGCTCCAGATAACTCGCTTTTGAGCCCACTTTTTCATCATCCTGAAGCTCAACTTTTGGAAACTTGCTAAGCACAATTACCGCAATCATAAAGATGCTGATGATGGCAAAAACCCAATACACCGAAACCCATGACATCGACTCCGGCACAAGTCCGGCCATCATTCCAATAAATGGTTTTTCTACGTTGCCCTGATCAATATTTTGTACCAGATAAGAGTACATTTGTGGGCTTACAAACGATGCTGCACCAAAAATCAGCTGTGCTATTACCGAGTTAAAAGCGAAATTTGCTTCCCCACCCGATACGCGTAAAAGTGGATTTATCACCACTTGTAAAGCAGCCATTCCGGTTCCGATGGTAAACAGCGAAATTATGAACATATTGAAACTGGGGAATAGAGCAAATACTAAAGCTCCTAAAAACGCAAGGGAAAAAGCGAGTATCATAATGCGTTTTTCTCCCCACTTTTCAACCAGGAAGCCGGAAGGAATCGACATCACCCCATAGGCTATAAAGAAAGCAAATGGAAGAAAGCCGACCATGGTATCAGACAGCACAAAACTTGCGGAAACTTTAGGGTTTAGCGCCCCAAGTATGTTCGTTAAAAATGAAATAACAAAAAATACAAAAATGATAAGGCCGACCAGGTAATAATTCCGCTTCATAATGCTGCTTTATTTCGGTTTATAAATTAGTATGCGTTCGGTACATGTTATTTTTTAAGCATGGGAAATAACGTTCGGATTTCCTCATCACTGGGTTGACGGCCGTACTCACAGACCTCAAAAGACTCTGCATATTTGAATTTGGATGCTTTCGCCTTTCCATACCATTTTTCAAGTCCTTTCTTTTGTTCCGGTGAAGCACTCATATAGCCGATAAAGCTTTTGCGTAAAAATTCTTTCCGCTTATCCTTGTCTTTAGGCACTTCATCCAAGTTCCCTTCTACCCAAGGCAGCCATTC
>JBDNFJ010000295.1:0-2702 GCA_041689895.1 Gracilimonas sp.
CTGTAATTCCCACGAAGGTGGGAATCTGGTTATCCATAAGGAAGACTTTTTGGTAGGATTTGCTCTCATTACGAAGCTCTTGCTTCGTAATGCTTTCCGGGAAGCTCCAGCTTCCATTGCAATCAGGTGATTCTATCGATTTCTATCAAACCCATTTGTCCTAAGTAATTCCGGGCAGAGGAATACCGCCAATCTTCAGGTTTATCTACATACCCCCGTATTACTGGATTGAAGTGGACGTAATTGATTTGATTAAATATAGCTTTATTCCTGGTCTCATCATTGGGGCTGTCGGTCTTATAATTAACAGCCAGAAAGCAATGAGAGGGTTGAATAAGCAATCAGATCCTATAAAGAAAAGCCTCATCAAACCCATTATTAATTTTTTGATTCCTGATTTTAGATATTGGCCAGATGAAAGGATTTCACAAGAGGAAATCGATGAGAGTCAGCTATTCCAGGCGAACATTGACCTTTATAATGGGGATGACTTAATGGAAGGGAGCGTAAATGATGTGCCTTTCAAATTGTCCGAAACCAGCTTAGATATCAAAACAACCAAAAGGGATCATAACAACCATGTTGTCGTTACTTATCCGGCTATATTTTCAGGCCTTTTTGTGATTACGGAGTTGAGGGACAAAAGGGTAGGTGACCTTTTTATTTTACCCAATCCTGAATTTGATCATCCACTTCAAAATCGAGGTGCGTTTGAGCAATTACTGTCGAATAAAGATGCTTCACTTTTAAAAAATAATTTAAAATGGAGCCCTGCTAAAGTAGGAAACCAACAAGCTCTGATTTCATTTGAAACTGGAGATCAGAATTTTGACCATGCATTTCTCTTATTTGCTGGAGATCCAGCCAGTGCAAAAAAAACACTGAATGAAGATGTTAGAAACCAAATATATGCGATGGTAGAACAGAATTTAGGCTTCGTATATCCGGAAGCGCCTTTGTATATCTCCATCCGAAAAAACCGTCTTTATATTGCAAAACGATTTAGCCAATCCTTTTTTAATGCAAACATGCAGAAAGTGCTCGATGACGAATCGGAGATGATGCGACATTATAATCAGCTTCATGAAATTGATCTGCTTTCTCAATGGATCACTCAACTGAGTAAAGAGATGCAGCGCTAATTATTTCTAAAAAATGCTCGATCCTCAAAAAGAATAGGTCGCATTCATTCCAAACATGAAAAGAAGGCTAAATTAAAACCAGCCAGCACCCAATTCACGGAATGGCCATGGAATGGCAACCAGCATAATTAGAAATCCAATACCGTACATGATTGCTATACGCTTATGTTTATCTACTGCTTCAGTCATGCTTTTAGCTGTGGTATAACCAATAGTAATAATTACAATGGCTATAATCATCATAAGGACATGCTCAACGGTGTAAAAGCGAAGCATAGTATCTTTCATTAAGCCGGATGCAAAGGATACGTTTGGGCTGTCCATATACAGGATCAATCCTACCAATAATTGGATGTGGGTGAAAACCATGGCAAATAAAGCCGCAAGTCGATCAGATTTTTGATATTCTTTTTTGCCTAACCAGCCGCTAAATGACTTGAATAAAGCCCAAATAATTAATACTAATACGATCCATCGGAGTCCAGAGTGTGCGTGTAATAGAGCGTTATACATATGCTAAACTATTTATTTTAATGTTATGAGAAGCTGTTGAATTCAATCAGGATTAGTTGTAAACCAAAAGCCTTGATTTTTTTAAAGCCTTCTATGTATTGAATATACCGAAGTATTAATTCTTAATCTTGTCGACTATTTTTCGGAGAATGCGTTTCACTCTGCGTTTATTTACGCCAAAGTCATAGGCGCCCAACCGGCTGGAACTTCTGATGAAAACCGTAGTTACTCCCGGGTTTTCTTCCATAATCACATCTATATCATCCTTAAAGCCAAATATAGGAAGCTGATAAACGGCATGGATTTCGATGCGTTTGGGATCTATCAGTTCAACAAATTTGGCTTCTTTTTCGAAGATCTGAGTTAGAGCCTCAAATACATGTTCTATCCTAAAGTTAAATGCGTGATGTGTACGAATACAATTTGGTGTATTGGGGCAGGGAGGAAGAGGATTTTTAACAAAGGTGGTGGCCATTAATAAAACCGAGTTAATGCAGTTGTTCTAAGGACATTCAATCAATACTCATCAAAGAAACGTTCCAGTTTATTGAGGCAATCACTCACATTGGAACAAACGTTGAACAGGCTTGAGCTTTCTTCTTGTACAAAATCATTCTGAATGGCATTCCGTGTAAATTGTATCAGTCCATCGAAGTAGCCTTCGGGGTTCAATACAAAAATGGGTTTATTATGAATGCCTAACTGTCGCCAAGTAAGGATTTCGAAAAATTCATCCAGCGTACCAAAACCTCCCGGTAGCACTAAAAATGCATCCGATAGCGTTTCCATGAGTGCTTTGCGCGTGTGCATATCCTGAGTCTCATGAAGCTGAGTAAGGCCAAGGTGAGCTACTTCCCGCTTTTTAAGCTGAGTTGGAATCACTCCCGAAACTTCTCCGTTATTACTAAGCGCAGATTCTGCAAGTTGGCCCATCATCCCAATTTTGCCCCCACCATAAACAATGCCCCAATGTCGGCGGGCAATTTCGTTGCCTACCTGCCGGGCCAGCTCAGGAAATTTTGGGTTGATGCTTTCTCTGGAGCCGCA
>JBDNFJ010000296.1:0-1517 GCA_041689895.1 Gracilimonas sp.
CTGAGTCCTACTTATTGTGCACCTGAGCAGTTCCGGTCGGATCACATCACTACCGCTACCGATGTTTATACGCTTGGTTTAGTTTTATATGAAGTGCTATCTGATAAAAAAGCTATCGATGGAAAGGATAAAAGCCTGATGGAAATTGAAAAATCCATTTGTGAAAGTGATTTCAGGCACACGCTTCATCCTCCCCCCTCCATTGGGCCAGATTTAAAAGCCATTATTTATAAAGCTATCCGGAAAGAACCTGAATATCGTTATGAATCGGGTGCACAGCTACTTAATGATATCCATAGTTATGAGAATAATCTCCCGGTTACCGCTCAAAAAGATACCTTAGAATACCGAGTAAGAAAATTCCTTCGCCGCCATAAAAAAGGAATGGCAACCGCTGCTGCATTTATTATCATGCTCCTCACGCTGGGTGGTTTCTACACCTCACAAATAAAGCAAGAGAGGGACAAGGCAACGCTGGAAGCCAATCGTGCTGAAGCAACATCCAGTTTTTTGATTTCTATTTTTAGTAATGCGGATATAGCCAATAATTACAAAAACATTACCGCCGAAGAAATTCTGGATAAAGGGAGTGAACTCGCCCTGTCTCGTTTCAATAGCCAGCCGTTGACTAAGGAGTATATTCTTCGGAAAATTGGAAATATCTACAGCAATTTGGAATTGTTCGATAAAGCGGCTCCTCTTCTGGCCGCATCCTTAAAGCTATGCGAAGCGCATACACAACCAACGGATTTACTGCGCGCGCAATGCTATTACGATTACGGCTCTAACCAGATTGGGGAACAAAATTTTGATAAGGCTCATACCTACTTAACAAAATCTCGAGCTATACTTTCTAAACTGCCCAAAACATACAAAAACGAAGGCCGACTGGCGCTTAATGCTTCACAATTAGGCTGGGTTGAATATAGAAAAGGAAGCTATAAAACGGCTGATTCCCTCATTCAAATGGCGTTAGATTTTCATTTAAAGAATGGAGGAAACAATCAAGCTTCCCAAATTGCCAACAACGAGCTTTATTTAGGATGGGCTAAGAACGCCCAAGGTGAATATCAGGCAGCGGGAGTTCTATTTTCGAAGTCTCTGGAGGGATTTAAGGAGCTTGATGAAAACCATGAGCATAAAATTGCGCTGGCACTCTCGGGTAAAGGAAGAAACTTGTTTGATCAGGGCCATTATACCGAGGCAGAGCCCGTAATTGAGGAAGCTATTCCTATTTTAAAAATGGTTTACGGGATTGAGAATTCACAGTATGCTTCTGTATTAAAGGTAATGGGACTTATCAAAATGAGGTTAAATAAGTTGGATGAAAGTCAAACATACCTCAACGAAGCCTTAGCATCGTATCGGAGTTCTGTGGGAGAAGATAACTCAAGTTATGTGATTGCTTTAGGTGAAATGGGGGCGCTCGCATATTACAGGAAGGAGTATCAAAAAGCAGCCAATATTTTTAAGACTGTAGTAGAGAAAAATAAAAAGATATTAGGCGATACCCATCC
>JBDNFJ010000297.1:0-2587 GCA_041689895.1 Gracilimonas sp.
CATGTATTGTCGAAAAATGGTTATGCCTATCTTGAGGCATCCGATGGCGAAAAGGCTCTTGAATTAGCCGAGAAACATCACCCTGATCTCATACTTTTAGACATTATGATGCCCGGAATGGATGGATTTGAGGTTGTGAAACAACTTAAAGCCAATGAGGCGTTAGCAGAAATTCCGATTATATTTTTGAGCTCTCTCGCAGAAACTGATGACAAGATTCAAGGATTCAAACATGGCGGGGTGGATTATATCACAAAGCCGTTTCAGAAAGAAGAAACGCTGGCTCGCATAAAAACCCATTTGCAGATCCGCTTTTTGCAGAAACAACTGAACGAACGGATTAGAATATTAAGAGATCGAGAGATAGAACTTAGCCGCCTAAATCAGAAAAAAGATGATCTTGTGCGGATGGTAAGTCACGATATTAAAAATCCGCTTACCGGCATTATCGGCCTTGTAAAATTGATGCGCGATAGCGATAAAATTTCACCTGAGGAACAAAAGCAGATGTTTTCTGTGATTGAAGAAAGTGGAAATAACTTATTGGTTTTGGTTCGAGAGATGCTGGATCGTGAAAGTAAAAAAACAGAACCACAAGCTCTTGAATATTCGGAATGTATGCTCGCAGAGCTATTAGAACGTGTTATTTCGATGAATAAAGCCAAAGCAGTTGTTAAAAATATCAACCTAAATTATACTATCACGCCCAGCAATCTTCACCTAAATGCCGACCAGAACAAGCTGGAAATTGTTTTAAATAATTTAGTTTCCAATGCCCTAAAATTTACGCCATCTGCAGGCACAGTATCTGTAGAGGCTCATTCAAGAGAAGAGGATGTGTTTTTTAAAGTAATAGATACCGGCATTGGGATTCCCGAAAAAATGCAATCCGATATATTTGTAAATCCTGAAAAATCTTCCAGAGATGGCACCGGTGGCGAGACAGGTACAGGGCTCGGCTTAGATATTGTTCAATTATACGTTGAACTACATAAAGGCAAGGTGTGGATAGAATCTAAACTGGATAAAGGCACCACTTTTTTTATCAGCATTCCCAAATAATGAAGTAATATGTACTGTTTATGAACTACAAGATTTTAGTTATTGATGATGATGAACCCATTCATTTTATAGTTAGAAATATATTAAAAGATGAGTTCACGGTTCTGAATGCACAAAATGTGCAGGAGGCCATTGATATTCTTTCTGAAACTCAGGTAAATTTGATTCTGTCGGACATTCACATGCCGGGCATTTCAGGCTTAGAGTTTCTGGAATCCATTCGGCTGGATGAGCAAAAGAATAAGATCCCGGTTTTAATTATGACCAATTTGCCCACGGTAGAGAAAGAGCAAAAGGCATTTGATTTAGGCGCTGCCGATTTTATCAAAAAGGAGCTTTTTAATATCGATAAAGAAAAGGTTCGAGAGATCATCCGTATGAAGATTATAACGGATATCCAGGTTGAAGGGTTGGATGAAAGCCAAGCTAAAAAGAAAGATCGACTGGTGATGAAGCTCATGGAAACGGCTATTTCCGGCTCTTTTTCAAAAACGGTACAAACCTTGTGTGATGGGCTTGACGAGATAGTTTCAAGTAAATATTCGGGGTTTTGGATGATTAACGATGGTATGGCTAAACCGATTCAAATTAATTCAACATTTGCTGAAGTACCAGAACATCAAGAAAATCTCACCAAAGAAAAAAACTATGATGCCTTGCTGGAGAGCAAAGAGCCGTATTTGAGCAATCATGTATTTAATGAAGAAAATGGTTTTTTCATCAAATTCTCGAAAGAAAAAGAACTCTCATCCGAAATCGGTGTTCCGTTGTATGCCTTGAGTGAACGCGACTTGCTTATGAACAACATGAAGATGCCGACCAATGCCGAACTGTTTGGGGTTCTATTACTCAAAAGATCGGTGCTTTTTTCAACCACTGAATTTGAATTGGTTTCCCGGTTAATTCGTCAATCCGGTTCTATTTTGTACCGCTTGTATAAAAAAAATAAGTAATCGCATTCATGAAGATTCTACTCCTCATAGAAGGCACCTATCCGTGGTACAGAGGCGGGGTTAGTGAGTGGGTGTATCAATACTTAAAAAACTTGCCTGCATTCCGCTTTACCGTAGTACAGATTGCAACGGATGAATTTCAGGGACTTGATCCAGCCAAGGCATTATATCCTCTAACGCCAAACATCGAGAAATTTGTTCGGATTTCGCCCCCTGTGTTTGCAGGCGTGAAGGAAGCTTATTTACAGCAATGGTTTTCGTCTATTTCACAAAAACTTTCGGAAGCAGGAGATGATTTTGACCTCATTCATGTAACTAATACCGGATTTGCGGGTTGGCTGGCCAGTCAGCTATCTGCTTTGCATAAAGTGCCTTTGCTGTTAACAGAACATGCTATTTACTGGAAAGAAGTAGAAATGGGCGCTGTCGCTCTTGAATGCGGGTATAAGATTCCGGAGCATTCATCTCAGAAAAAATCCGTTGTTTCAGCCTTTCAAGAATTTGCAACCATTACCTATCAAGCAGCGGATCAGATTGTAAGCGTATCTGCTTCAAACCTTCCTTTTCAAAAA
>JBDNFJ010000298.1:0-2688 GCA_041689895.1 Gracilimonas sp.
ATTTTTGATCAATTGCTGGCCTAATTTTTTACCCACCCAGCCGCAGCCAATAATGAGCACAGAACGATTTTTATCAGAGTTCATACTATCTTCACAAATTAGGGGTTTATTGCTTGGTTAAAGCGCAAACATAGACTAAAAAAAAGAATGGAACAATCAAAAAAAGGTATTTTATTAGTAAATCTTGGGTCGCCCGATACGTATGACCCTGCCGATTTAAAGGTATATTTACGAGAATTTCTAACTGATAAGCGTGTGATTGATGCTCCAAGACCCATTCGTAAAGCTATTGTTGAAGGCATGATTTTGCCTTTTCGCCCCAAAGAATCGGCTGAGGCATACAAGTTGATTTGGTGGGATGAAGGCTCGCCCCTTATTGTAATTACCCAGCATGTGATCGATAAACTGAGCGCCCGGCTTGGTGGGCAGGTGCCGGTTGCGATGGGAATGCGATATGGAAATCCTTCGATAGAAGCGGGCTTTGAAGACCTGTTAGAGCAAAATCCAAATCTGAAACATGTTTATCTGATTCCCTTATATCCGCAGTATGCAATGGCTACCACCGAAACGGTGATTGAGAAAGCCAAAGATGTGATGTTGGCGAAATTCCCACAATTAACCATGGAAACTAAAGAGCCTTTTTATAACGACCCATTGTACGTGAAAGCGTTAGCAGAAAGTATCCGTCCATATATCGACGAACATGATATTGATCACCTGCTGTTTTCCTTCCACGGCGTTCCTGAACGGCATATTAAGAAAAGAGATATTACAGGCGATCATTGTTTGAAATGTGAGGATTGCTGCAACGTGGATTCACCGGCTCACACCTATTGCTATCGGCATCATGATTTAATGACCACCAAAAATGCGGCCAAATATCTTGATTTAGATAATCAGGATTTTAGCTACAGTTACGCCTTTCAGTCAAAATTAGGCATCGACCAGTGGCTTCAACCCGCAACGGATAAAGAACTGATGCGATTGGGAGCGGAAGAAGGCATCAAGAAAATAGCCGTATGCTGCCCGGCCTTTATATCCGATTGCATTGAAACGTTGGAAGAAATCGGTATTCGTGGAAAAGATGATTTTATTAAAGCCGGAGGCGAGGAATTGATTCTAATTCCATGCGTTAACGATAGCGATTTATGGATTGATGCGCTGGAAAAATGGTGTTTCGAAAAAGTAAAAAGGGCAGAAGAAGCGGCTTGAAATCTCCTCACTCACACGATATTGTGATTTTGGGCGGAGGTATCTCTGGCTTAGCAACTGCATGGTATCTCCATAAAGCCGGAATTCCGTTCAAGCTTTATGAAGAAAAAGCAGGAACTGGCGGGGTCATTTCCTCCGATCAAGTTAAAGAATCTGTGCTGGATTTTGGCCCTAATTCCCTTCGTGATAGAACCGGAAATCTTCGGGTTCTTGCAGACGAAGTGGGCATTTCAGAAGATGTGGTTGAGATCTCCGAGGCTTTCAAAACCCGTTATATTGTACGTAATGGTGTGTTACAGGAATTGGCACCCAGCCTTAAATCTTTGGTTTTTACGCCTATACTTAGTCCAAAAGCAAAGTGGAGGCTGCTGGCTGAGCCATTTATCTCAAAAGAAAATACTGGAGATGAAAGTGTTGGAGATTTCCTCGAGCGCAGAATAGGCAAAGAGGCGGTAGATTATCTGGTAGATCCTATTTTTTCGGGCATTTATGCGGGTGATGTGTATCGGATGAGTAAAAAAGAAATTATGCCAAAACTGGCCGTTTTTGAACAAACTTTCGGTTCTATGGCGTGGGGAGCTATTCGATCCAAAAAAGGTAAAAAGAAGGTAAGACCCAAAGCGTTGACCTTTCGAAAAGGAATTCAGCAGCTGACCGATGCTATTTCTGATCAACTTTCAGAACACATCATTCATGAGGAAGTTCTGAGCGTACAAAAGGGCAAAAGCGGTTATTTGGTTAAAACCACACAAGAAACAATACACACCGATATCGTGATCTCATGTATTCCGGCTTATAATTTGGCTACTATATTAGAGGGATTTGACCCAAGATATTCGGTTCAGCTTAGCCAAATCGAGTATGCGCCGGTTTTATCAACCCAGATAATATTTGATAAGGCAAATGCACATTTTGCTAAACAAGGGTTTGGTTTTTTAGTTCCTCGAAAAGAAGGAATTCGGTTGTTGGGGGCTATATGGAAATCCAGCATTTTTCCTGAACTAACGTCACCGGATAAGATGCACTTTGCCTTACTAACCGGAGGAGCTCAAGATCGTGGAGTGCTATCGGAGCCTGTTGAAAGGGTAGAAGAAGAAGTGATTACAGCATTCAAAAATATAACCGGTATTTCGGCAGAACCAGAGCTTGTTCGTTCAAAATTATGGCCTAAAGCGATTCCGCAGTTTAATATAGGCTATGATAAGATTCGAGAGCAAATTGCAGTGCTGGAAAAAGAACATCCGGGCTTTCATATTGGGGGAAATTATCGCTGGGGAGCGGCCGTGCCAGAATGCATACGAGGTGCAAAAGAGTTGGTTGAGCTGTTACGGAATTAATAAATAGGTTTTTTATTTCTATTTTCTATATTGTGAATAGGTTATAGCTATTCTAAAACAAACCCCTAAGCCATGCATTACTCAATCTATTCTGTTTTCCTGGCGTTTCTTTTTCTTCCCATATCGTCGTCCCTCGCAC
>JBDNFJ010000299.1:0-2440 GCA_041689895.1 Gracilimonas sp.
AAGCAACTGCTTTATTTTTGATACTGTTATATTTTTCTAATTGTGTTAAAGGTGCTTTATAAATAGAGCGTCCATGTGTGCCAATTACCAAAGTTTTTGTCTTGTTTTGAACAACTAAATCATGTACTGCTACTTTTGGTACTTAAGTTTCTTATAAAGAGATCGATAACCAAGCTACAGATATCTTTATCATTAGGTCTTTTTTTTTGTTTGATGTTCAATAAATTGCGCCTCATTTCGTACCTTTGGCATCAAAACTAATTATTTAAAGCAGGTTTCTCGTGAGCGACAATAAGATCATATTTTCGATGGTTGGGGTCAGTAAAACCTACAAACCAAATAAAACGGTATTAAAAGACATTTACCTTTCTTTTTTCTATGGGGCAAAAATCGGTGTGCTCGGTCTCAATGGTGCCGGGAAAAGTACCCTGTTAAAAATCATTGCCGGGGAAGAACAAATTTATCAGGGCGATATCAGTATCCAGAAAGGCATCACTTTTGGCTACCTGCGCCAAGAGCCCAAACTGGATCCTTCAAAAACGGTAAAAGAAATTGTAGAAGAAGGCGTACAAGAAACGATAGACCTGCTCAACGAATATGAGGCTATAAATACTGCTTTCAGCGACCCCGATGCCGACTTCGAAAAGTTAATCGAAAAGCAGGCAAAGCTTCAGGAAAAAATTGACCAAATAGATGCTTGGGATATTGATAGCAAATTGGAGCAAGCCATGGATGCCTTGCGTTGTCCTCCAGGCGATACTTCCGTTGATGTGCTTTCGGGTGGAGAAGCCCGGCGGGTTGCTTTATGCCGACTGTTGCTTAAAAAACCGGATGTGCTACTGTTAGATGAGCCCACCAACCACTTGGATGCTGAATCCGTGTTGTGGCTGGAGCAGCATTTGGCCCGCTATGAGGGAACCGTAATTGCCGTAACTCACGATCGATATTTTCTGGATAATGTAGCCGGTTGGATTCTGGAACTTGATCGCGGTGAAGGTATTCCCTTTGAAGGAAACTACAGCTCGTGGTTGGAGCAAAAGTCTGATCGACTGTCTCAGGAAGAAAAAGAAGAATCGAAGCGCCAAAAAACCCTCAAGCAGGAATTAGACTGGATTCGCCAAAATCCGAAAGGTCGGCGAGCCAAAAGCAAAGCTCGTATCAATCAGTATGAAGAACTGCTGTCGGAAGAGCATGAAAAACGCCGCGATGATATGGAAATCTTCATTCCGGCCGGACCCCGACTCGGAGATAAGGTGATTGTAGCTGATCACGTTTCCAAAGGTTTTGGAGATCGATTATTGGTAGAAGATATGAACTTTCAGCTACCTCCGGGTGGTATTGTGGGTATTATCGGGCCAAACGGCGCCGGTAAAACCACGCTATTTAAAATGATTACCGGAGAGGAAGAACCTGACAATGGAACCTTAGCTATTGGCGACACCGTTAAGCTTGGCTATGTGGATCAAAAACGGCCACTGGATTCTTCTAAAACTATTTGGGAAGAAATATCGGGGGGACAGGATATCATAAATCTTGGAAAGCGTGAGGTAAATTCAAGAGCTTATGTTTCACGATTTAACTTCAGCGGGAGTGATCAACAAAAGAAAGTAACTGAGCTTTCCGGTGGAGAAAGAAATCGCGTGCATCTGGCTAAAATGCTGAAAGAAGGGGCCAACGTACTGCTATTGGATGAGCCCACCAACGATCTGGATATAAACACGCTACGTGCGTTAGAAGAAGCGTTGTTGAATTTTGCCGGTTGCGCCGTCATAATTTCTCACGATAGATGGTTTTTGGATCGCATTGCCACACACATTCTCGCTTTTGAAGGGGATAGCCAAGCCTATTGGTTTGAGGGTAATTTTGAAGAATATGAAGAAAACAAAAAACAACGCTTGGGCATTACCGATGACCAACCCCATCGCATCAAATACAAGAAGCTTATGCGGTAATTATTGAAAGCTACTTGTTTTTTAGGAGCCCAAAATATTTCAACTTTTAAACCCTATAATTATGGACGTAAGCAGAGATAAGGAGCAACTGGATATAGATCGCAAGTTTGTTGCGCTAATCGTATTTGCCATTACCTGCATTCTGCTGCTTATCGTTATCATAAATCTTGCCGCAAATACAACAAGCGGTATTCGGGCATATATAATAGCGGAAGGAAATTGGACCAAAGCTCAAAAAGAGTCCGTTATCCATCTCATGCATTATATTTTTTCGGAAGATGAGGAGCATTATAAAGAGTTTGAAAATGTTCTGACTATCAATCTCGGAGATAAAGATGCGCGAATTGAGATGTCAAAAAACGCCTTTAATTATGAGAATGCGTATGAGAAACTATTAGTCGGCCAAAATCACCCCGACGATATCCGGCTCATGATACAGCTAACGCAGAGATTCGGTAAAATATCTTATGTTAAAAATGCACTTAACG
>JBDNFJ010000300.1:0-6265 GCA_041689895.1 Gracilimonas sp.
CAGCGAAATCCACGCTAAGGTAATGCCTATCGTGTACGATTGTGGTTCGAAACGGAGCTCAAGTGTATGTTCCCCGGCAGGTAGCTGCATTCCCCGAAGCAGATAATCGGTTTTATAAATGGGGATGTTTTTTCCGTCGAGCTTGGCCTTCCAGCCGGCTGGGTAGTAGATTTCACTAAGTACTAAGAAGCCGGGCTTAGTTCGGTTGGTTTTTAGTGTGATTTTGGGACCGGTATAATAGGCTACTTCTACATTTGAAGCGGAGTCGGGTGCTGTAGAAATGGAGGATGAAGTTTCTACAATGGCGGTTTGGGCAAAGTTTGTCCGATCCGGCATCAGATAATCAAAAGCTTGTTTGGGGCTTTTGGCTGTGATAACAGAATCCACAAAAAAGGCTTTGGGCAGTACATTTGTATTCTCAAATACCATTCCCTGTTGTCCTCGAAATACCTGCCGAAAACCCGGAAGAGGTAAGTTTTGTGGGTAAGTCACATATTTAATATTCAACAGATTTAGTAAATCAGGATTAAAGTTCGGGTTTTGGATATTCAGCGGGCCGTTTCCATACATCACATCTTGAACTATGCTTAGCTTTGCACCAGAATACCCTCCCATTATGGGGTAAAAATAGGCGGAAGTGGCATCACTATACGGGTCACGCATGAGAGGTAAAACCCGGTAGGGGTACGATATGTTTTCTGCAATATGGTCTTGAATGTACGTGTCAAGATCGGTGCGTTGTGCTTCTAATGTTTTAGCTGCATTTACATTTCCTGCTACGATGGCTTTTTCGGGAATGTAACGCTTGTCCACGCCAATCATGTCGGCGGCGGCCAGTAGAATGAAGCCTAAAAGTGCGGCGCTGGCAGGTAATTTTTGTGCAAATACCAAATACATCAACCCAATGCCAATGGCTAAGTAAATTGCCAGGCGGAGTACATCACTTTTTGCTTTTTCCTCGCGCTCGGGTACTAACTGTGCGTTTACATAATTTTTTGCCCGTTGCTGTACTTGTGGATTGGTTGGCTGGACCTGGTTTTGTTGTGCAATTTGATTGGCAATATTGGCTACTTCGCCAGGGCGGGTATAATCTACCGAGTTCACTCGAATAAAGAGAAAAACAACTACGGCCAAGGTGGCGCCAATGGGCACGTACAGCTCAGTTAGCATTTTTTGTTTGGCACTCACAAAATCTATAAACCATTTTAAGCCATAAACGGTAACAATGCTGTAGCAGAAAGCAGTGAAGGACAACCAGGTTTCAGGAGCCCGAAATTTGTTGAAGAAGGGGATGTAATCGAAGGCAAATTCATTGAGCAAAGGAAAGTGTGATCCCCAAGAAAATAAAATACCAAGCGTTCCGGCACCAAAAATTACGTACATGGTATTGCTTCGATCTTTTAGCAAGGCCATCAAAATGAAGGGCAAACTTAACGCACCAATGTAATGGGGGCCGGAGGTGAACGATTTTGGCCCCCAATAATCAGGTGATGCTCCGCCAAAAATGTTAGGTACAATCAGCGTTAAGGTTTCCCAAATTCCCTGTGACCACGCGAAAGCATATCCGGAACTGAGTCCTGTAGAATCATCCAGAGCGGAACCACCTCGTAAGCTGTACTGAGAATATTCCTGCAACGTAAGCAGGCTTTGAGCATGGCCCATAATTCCTATAAGCCCGCCTATGGCAAATAATCCTGTTATAATACCCCACTCTTTAAGATTATTTTCTTTGAATGATTTCCAACTATCAAACACCCATAAAAATCCAAGCAGATAAAAAATGTAGTAGGTTATTTGGGGATGTCCGGCCCGAAGTTCCAGCGTTAGTGCTACCGAAAAAAGCAGCAATCCGGGGAGTTTTTGTTTTTTTCGAGCCAGTAGCCAATAGCCTGCAATAAGTAAGGGAATAAATGCCAGGGCCTTAAATTTGGTGTTATGTCCCGCAATTATGATGATGGGAATGTAGGTGGTAAGTGAATACATCACGCTTCCCAGTACGGCACTTAATTTTCTAAAATCCATTAATAAAAGCAGGAAATACATGCCGCCAAGCATTACCCAATATTCAAAAGCCGGAAAAATTTTATTGAAAAACCTACTGATGCTATTTAAATAGGGCACCGCATCTTTGGTGGAAACCACGAATGAAGGCATGCCAGCAAACATATTGGTAACCCAGAGCGGTTCTTTGTCAAATTCTTCGCGGTATTCTATCACCGATTCAGCTCCGGCGCGCCATTGGGTGGTGTCATGGCGCTGCAGCTCTTTCCCGCCAATGGTAGTGGCTGTAAAGAGAACAAAAGGAATGATAAATAACATAAGCAGCGCTACCAGGTGCTGCTTAGTGTTTGAAAGGCGCTGGAAGAAATCCGGATCAGTTGCGTTAGGCTGGCTGGTCATAAAAGGAATTTAAGGAGGTGATTTTATTCGATCACTTTTGGAACACGGAAGTAGTCGCTATCGGCATCAGGGGCGTTTTTTAACGCATCCTCGTGCGAAAGCGGTGCTTTGGCTTCGTCTTTTCTGAGCCGACTGTCGAGCTCAATAACATGTTCAAGTGGTTCTACACCACTGGTGTCTAATTCTTCGAGATGCTCCATATAACCCAGAATCTTATTCATATCCCGCGCAAAAGATGTTACTTCATCCTCAGAAAGTTGAAGCCGAGCTAAGTCGGCCATGTACCGTACATCATTTTCAGTTACTGACATATAATCGTTTATTTTGGTTGGCTGAATTTAAGAAACATTAAGTGAAAGATTAATTCGATTTTACCGAACTTAATTAACTAAAATTCCCGTAGAATGCTGAGGGTTCTTTTTAGATTCAAAACTTGGCATGTTGGTTATTTTATTTCCATTTTAAAGAGTCTAAATTTAGCATCATGATCAAAAAGAAAATAACAATTCTAAATTCATCCGGTTTACACGCCCGGCCATCAGCTTCGTTGGTAAAGCTGGCTAGTAAATTCAAGTCTGAATTCTACATTCATAGCTACGGCTATCGGGTAAATGGTAAAAGTATATTGGGGGTTATGACTTTGGCCGCAGAGAGCGGAGCCGAACTGGAGTTGGAAATTGATGGCCCGGATGAGAAGAAAGCTATGAGCGCCATTGTTGAACTGGCAGAAAATAAATTTGGAATGGAAGACGAGTAGCTAACTTTATGGAAGCAACCAATACCAGTGAATGTACTATCAAAGGCCGTGGCGTGGGCTCAGGGGTAGTGATTGGGGACGCTTTTGTGGTAGAAACAGAAACCAAAGTAGTACATCCTGTTTCTATTGAGCCGGCGGAGGTGAAACACCACAAATCTCGTTTTTTTAAAGCTAAAAAAAAGCTATCGAGTGAGCTGACCTTGATGGCCCAAGAACTGGATGATCCCAATTCATCTGAAATAATTGATACCCAAAAGCAGATTATTGAAGATGTAGAAATTGAGAAAAATGTGTTGCAGATTATTGAGCAGGAGCTCCTTTGCGTAGAGCATGCCATTTTTCATACGTATGACGGATTCATCGAGAAATTAAAAGAGAGTGCTTCTGAGCTTTTTCGCCAACGTATTGTAGATCTCGAAAACATTCGTGATCAATTTGTAAATCAGGTGACTGTACAAACGCATAAGAAATCAATTGCTAAAGGTTCGGTTATTTTGGCCCAACAAATAAGCCCAACTGATTTAGTGTCGTTTTATGAAGCAGGGGCCGTCGGCTTGGTGATGGAGAAAGGCGGGGTGACTTCTCATGCGGCTATCATCGCAAAATCTTTGGGAATGCCTTGTATGGTGAGCGTTGATCAGGCTACAAAAGGAGTGGAGAAAAAAGACAAAGTAATACTGGATGCTGATGCCGGAATCATGATTCTGCGTCCTTCAAAAGCTACGTTAAAAGAATACAAAAAGAGAGCACGCGCTCTGCTTGAAAAGAATGGAAGCCGGAAAGAGACGATTTTTAAAACGTCTGACGGGTATTCGTACTTGCTCCAAGCAAATATTGAGTTTGAGGCGGAGTTAGCAGGAATTGAAGAAAGTGGAGCGAAAGGCGTAGGACTTTTACGCACAGAAAGCCTGCTATTTGGTAGCACAATGCGAAAGAGCGTAGAAGATCAGGAACAGTTTTATAGCCAAATTTTGTCGGGTGTAGAAGGCCCGGTTACCATCCGGTTATTTGATATCGGTGGGGATAAAACCGGGGGGAGAACCATTAGAGAATCCAATCCTTTTTTGGGCTGGAGGGGCATTCGTTTACTGCTCGACAAAAAACAATTACTGAGAGATCAACTGCGGGCCATCTTAGTAACTGCAAGTAAATATCCCAGACGCATCCAGATTTTGGTCCCAATGGTTTCTATGATAGAAGAAGTACGAGCCATCAAACAAGAAATAGAAGCGGTGCAGGAGACTCTTCACAAAGAAGGAATAAAAATAGAGGAGCGGGTCCCTATTGGGCTCATGGTAGAAGTTCCCAGCGTGGCACTTATGGCGCATCAATTTGCAGAAGAAGCTGATTTCTTGAGCATAGGAACCAACGATTTAACACAATACACGTTAGCGGTAGATCGGGGGAATGAACGAATTTCTTCACTGTTTCAACACTATCACCCCGCGGTATTGCGGCTCATAAAAATGACGGCAGAAGGAGCGAAGAAAGCGGGCATTGAGGTGAGTGTTTGTGGAGAATTGGCCGGAGATGAAATTGGTGCCGCATTTATTTTGGGAGTTGGTATTAACACGTTAAGCATGACTCCACCTTCCATCCAAAAAATAAATCAGGTATTGACAAGTCGGAATAAAAGTGAGTTTCAAGCATTTGCACAATTGGCGGTAGCCAAATCCACTGCCGAGGAAATAGAACAATTATTTGAAGAGTGGAAGCTGGATGCTTGAATGTGATTTTGCTTAAAGATCGGGAAGATAGTAGATAGGCATGCCGCAGAATGGAATTATTAAAGCATTGATGATAATTCTGACTCTTTCTATTTGAACCTTGATTTATAGGATTAAAGGATTCACTTGATTAGCACACCAAAACCCACCAAGTAAATCCATTACATAGGCAAATCATGATTCAGCACGGTAAATAAATGAATAAAGCCGTTTAATCCGGCTTTATTCGCATATTCTGTTTGGAGATTGGTTGAGCCTGTACCTTGCAGTTATCAATGGTACGGACCCAAACCCAGAGCCCCAAATTGCTTTGTTTAAAAAGATTTTTGGAGGTAGAAGTACAAACTTCGCACTTCTAATGCTCTGTACTGTTATTGCTGAGCAACACCAATAACACCACAAGCCCTGCGACTTCCAGCAGCTCCGGTTGGCTGAGAAGTTAAGTCATCTTCTCCTGAATGGATGATAATCCCACGGCCGATAATTTGACTCAGTTTAACGGTAGAATCGGTGTAATCTAAGCTGGCATCTCCGTTAGCATCCGCTACTATATTGCCGAGGTCTCCCATATGGCGATCCATATCGGTAGGTGCTCCGTGATCCTTGTCCGCAGGGTTGAAGTGGCCACCGGCGCTGGTTCCGTCGTCTGCACGGCAGTCTCCATATTGGTGGATGTGAAAACCATGCTTGCCCTCCGAAAGCCCATTAAAATTTCCTTGAATATGTACGCCATCTTTAGATCCGGTAAAAGTAACGGAGCCGGTGACATCACTGTCATTTACGGGCATAACAGTAGCAACTAATTCGGAATAGTTGGTTTCATTTTTCTGTGTGGTCATTTCCTGTTTTGCGTTGTTGGTGCAAGCAGTAGCTGCAAATAAACATGCAGCGGCAAAAGTGTAAAGCTTCATAAAGGTTGATTTATTTAAATTGTGGATTCTAACTCTCAACACTAAGCGGTTGAGCTTCATTCATTTAAAATAGAAGATCGTAACGTTCTAAAAGTTCCCAATCGCTGCTGTATTTCCTCATATACCGCAGGTTTCTTCTTCTTTAGCTTTTGCCCGTTGGTGGG
Source organism: Gracilimonas sp. (assembly GCA_041689895.1). Taxonomy (GTDB): domain Bacteria; phylum Bacteroidota; class Rhodothermia; order Balneolales; family Balneolaceae; genus Gracilimonas. Next base: position 5,960 of record JBDNFJ010000300.1, read on the forward strand.
CAGTAGAAGTTCTTTGGCTCGTACAAAAAGATACGGAGTTACTACGCTTAGTCCGAGGTATCCCCAAATGAGATAATGATCTACTCCGAATAAAAGTAGCAATAAACTTATCAGAATATAAAAAATGGGCATGGCAAATAGGCCCACCAAGAATTTTATAGAGGCAAAAAAGCAAGGGTCTTTAATCACATTAGCTATTAAATAGCGTACCGGCTGATATGGAATAAGGTTGTTTACGAAAGAGAAAAGATAGAAAGGAAACAGCAGTATATCTTTGAGATTCATTTTTTTATAAGGCACCATTTC
>JBDNFJ010000301.1:0-3038 GCA_041689895.1 Gracilimonas sp.
ATGATATACGAATAAGCCCGGGTTTAAAGCACGGAATGTGAAGATAGTTTCATGGCCGGGAGCCGTAAATGTTGATTCCGCTCCACCGCCTGGTCCATTCACAGCGTGCAAATCAATATTGTGAGGGAGTTTATTATCGGGATGATTTTTCAAGTGAAACTCAATCACATCACCTTCTCTTGCGCGAATGAAACTACCTGGAACCGTACCGCCGAAGGTCCACATAGTATATTGTACGCCATCGGCTAACCGCATTTCTTGTTCAATCACTTCCATATCTACGATTAGTTTGGTGGCATGGTCGCGAGTAATGGGAGGCGGTACATGTGGAGGAGCGGTCAGGGTAGCATGCTCTACGCCAATAACTTCTACCGTCTCAGGGTCGCTTATTGTGCAGCCGCTTATAAGTATAAGAGAACAAAAGAAAACGGTTTTAAAATATCTGTAATTCATGGACGTCATAGGTTCTATTTTATGAATGGGTTTAACTTAACATAATAATGCAAAAGCAGATAAGAAAATAACTGAATCGTATGGAAAAACCTCATGATCTAATAAGTTTTATATTTGTTGCAGCACCATACACCGAAATGCCTCACGGAGGTTCTATCAAGAGCTTGCTAAAAAGAATTTAAAAGGAATATTTTTTGAAAGGATACATAGAGAAACCGGCTCATCCAAAACTTTCATATTACCCTGTATTATTCAGCCGAAATAGTTTTGGCGCGCGCCGCACCTAAACCGGCTATGAGTTGTAGGAAACTGATTCCCAAAATGGTATAGAGAGGAATAGCCCAGCTCTGTGTAAAATCGTGAATGAACCCGCATATAATGGGGCCGAATGAAGCTACAAAGTAGCCGACGGATTGTGCAAACCCGGATAGACCGGTCGTGTGCTCGATAGTGGAAGTGCGCAAGACTATAAATAAAAGAGCCAAGCCAAAGTTTGCACCTAAAGCGAAACCTAACAAACCAATCCAAACAGATACTAAGTAGGTTCCCGAGAATATAAGCCCAGTAATGCCAATAATTTCAATTAAGGTAGTGGTTAAAACGACCGAGCGTTGATCATGAAATCGGCTGGCGATAGCCGGGATTAAAAGAGAGCCAAAAATGCCGGTTCCTTGTGAGATGGAAAGCATCCATCCGGCTTTTTCAAGCCCCATCCCGCGCTCAATCAAAATTTCGGGTAGCCACGCCAACACCGCATAAAAGATGAACGATTGTAACCCCATAAAAAAGGCGATTTGCCACGCCAAGCTCGAAGACCCCAGCTTCTTGAATGCTTTTAAAATGTGAACCGTGGCTTTTGGCAAGGTTCTTTTTTTGAGCTGAGGAATCCAAAGTAGAAAGCCGATGAAGGCTATTAATGTCCAACTTGCTAAAGAAAACTGCCAGTTGGTAGCTTTTGCTAACGGTACGCTAATTCCCGCACCAATAGTCGCCCCAATTCCCATGAAGCTGGAGTAAATGCTGGTCATAGTTCCTGATTTCTTAGGAAAATCTCGCTTCACAATAGAAGGCAGCAAAACGTTCATTACAGCAATTCCAATACCTAAAAATAAGGTTCCCAAATAGAGCATGGGAATGAAAGCCACAGAACGAATGGAGATGCCAAGGGTAAGTATGATGAGCGCTCCGCCAATAGTAGATTCAATGCCCCAGCGCTGCGTAAAGTACAGAATGAATCCCGAAAGGCCGGCAAAACACAGCAGCGGAAGGGTAGTCAGCAGACCGATCATACTGTGAGAAAGCCCCATGCTTTGTTGTATGAATTCGGTGAGTGGACCAACTCCGGAAAGTGGGGATCGCATGGTTAAAGCGATGAAAAGAATACCAAGAACTAAAAGGTAGCGATGTGCCGGAGCCGCGGTTGATGATGAGTTGATGAGAGTGGCCTCTTTTTGAATGATTGATTTTCGCCTTTGCTTTTACGGCAAAATTTCAAGCCTTAAATATAAGAGCTGCGTTGCCAAACTACCACTCTACAACCGTGAGAACTGTAATGAATGAAAGACAGAATTTTGCTTAGCGTTTATCACTTTTTCAAATTCAATATGTGGAGAATCTCAGGTTGAAGATATAGGGGAAATGGCTTGAGAAATGGGAGGATTGAAATAAATCAGTAAAAACCCCGCACGAATCAAGACCTTGTGAATTCTGATAAAAATGTGAGGCGTGTGTGGAAGATCTTTGCCAAGTAAGCCAGCGCGAAATCACCCACGAACTACCCGAATGGCATAATATAAGATGAGCAAGCCGAATAGCAGATTGAGTCGGCCCACCCAGCTGGTGAGTTTACGAAAGGTTTGTGTGCGGGGTGAATCGGGTTCAGAGTCCATCAAATGTGCAGCTTTAGGGCCTAAATAAAAATCGTGTATTCCACTGATAATAAGCACTACACTGAAAATAATTAGCTTAATGCCGAGGTAATAGCCAAAGCCTGTCTGCCAGAAATGAGTTGTGAACAACATCTTCCAATCGAATCCACGGGTGGTTAAATTGGTGATGCCGGAAATGATCAAAATCAGAAATAATATCCATGAAATTCGGCTGAACTTCTCGCCCATAATCTTAAAGAAGGTGCCCCGGTTATCACCAATTATTTTATGACGTGAAATTGGAACCAGCACAGCTACGGTAAATAACATCCCACCGATCCAAAAAATGGCAGACAGAATATGTATATAAAGCGAAAGGTAGTACATGAGTTCAAATGAATTATTCTATCTAATATGAGCCGTTTATTTGTCCCTAATAATTCCGAGTAACACTCCTCCAAAGAATAACAAGATGGCAATCACATTAATCCAGGAGCCGGTGGCACGAATCTGATAATTCTCTAAGAAATCGCCCAGCACTCGAATTATTAACGAACCGTGCAGCAAGTAAAATGGCAGATAAAAATAAGAGGACCACGGGATAACTTTACCTGATAGAGATGGAATGATTACGGAAGAATGGGCGAAAATCATACTAAAAACAAATCCCACAAACACCATGTGCAGCAACGCATCGTAGGTGTATCCGGCCATTGG
>JBDNFJ010000302.1:0-4889 GCA_041689895.1 Gracilimonas sp.
CGTGTATTCAGAAATTGAAGCCGCAAGCTGGTTCACCGAACATGATATTATAGCCGTAACAGGAAGTAATGGAAAAACGACGGTTGCCAACTGGCTCGATCACACCTGGAGCACCGCCAAGCGAGCTCATTCCTTAGCCGGAAACATTGGGTTTGCCTTCTCAGATAAAATTGAAGCCGACCACGGAGACTATATTCTGGAAGTCAGCAGTTTTCAGCTCGATCACATCAAAAATTTTAAGCCGTCTGTGAGTTTGATTTTAAACATCACACCAGACCACTTAAATCGCTATCAGAACAGTTTTGAGAAATATTCAGCAGCCAAATTCAGGATTGCAGAAAATCAAACGATTGAAGATCGGTTCATCTTTAATTACGATGATCCGATCATCCAAAAGCATGTTGAAACGCTAAAGCAAAAACAGTCGGCGCCCCAATTATGGGCTTTTTCGAATGAAAACGAAGTGCCCCAAGGCGCCTTTGTTCGCGACAATACTATCATCTTCAAGTTTAACGATAAGGAAGAATCTCTTATGCCAGTAGAAGAAATTGGACTCCAAGGCCGCCATAATGTAAGTAACGGTCTGGCAACCGCTTTGGCAGCACGTGCTGCAGAAATTAAGAATGAAGCTATTCGCGAGAGCCTCCGCTCCTTCACCGGGGTTGAACATCGGCTGGAGACCGCACGCGAGGTGGAAGGCGTGAAGTACATCAACGACAGTAAAGCCACTAACGTGAACGCCGTTTGGTTTGCGCTCGACAGCTTTCATGTGCCTGTGGTTTTGATTCTGGGTGGAAGGGATAAAGGAAATGATTACAGCGAGCTGGAAGCTCAGATTAGAGAAAAGGTACATACCATCATCGCAATTGGCGAATCTAAAGATAATGTAGAAGCACAGTTAAGCGAAACCGTTCCAAATTTTGTGAAAGTTGAAACCATGGGCGGCGCTGTACGTGCGGCTCAAAAAGTAGCTAAGCGAGGCGAAGTGGTATTACTAAGCCCCGCGTGCGCATCATTCGACATGTTTGATAGTTATGAACACCGCGGCAAAATATTCAAAGAAGAAGTAAACAAGCTTTAAATAGCAACATATAGTGATTTACACCACGCCACATAGCAATATTTCCAATGTCATCGGCACATCAGCCGAAGATATTGACACACGTACGCAAGGCAGTGATCGCCTCCTGCTGATGGCGGTGGTGATACTTATGACCTTTGGAATACTTGCGGTGTACTCCTCTATCGTCTTTTTTGCAGAATCCAAATCTACAACGGCATGGCAGTTACTTATTGGCCATTTAATGAAACTTGGGATCGCCTTTATTGTGATGCTGATCGCTTCAAAAATGAACTATCATACCATCGCAAAATTTAGCCGTATTGCCATGGTAATTAGCTTGTTTCTATTGATGGCTGTTTTAGTTTTTGGAACCGAACAATTTGGTGCCAAAAGATGGCTGAATGTCGGCGGGTTTTCATTCCAACCTTCCATGGTGGCCACTGTTTCGCTGATGTTTCACGTATGCGTATTGCTGAGCGAAAAGCAGGAGTATATCAAAGATTTCAAAAAAGCCTTTCTTCCCATCATATTTTGGGTGGTTTTAACTTGTGGGCTGATTGGAATTGAAGACTTCAGCAGTGCCGGTATTTTAATGGTCATTTGTTTAGTAGTGATGTTTGTAGGCCGAATCAACATGGTACATTTAGGCTCTCTAATGGCAATTGGTGTACTGGGCGGAGCGTTTCTGCTGGGGCAATCCACCAACCGGCAATCCAGAGTAGAGCAGTATGTAAATCAGATCAAAGACATTCCAAGCGATCATATTTTACAGGGAAGCGGATATCAGGCTCAACAAGCTCATATTGCCATTGCCAAAGGCGAACTCATGGGCGTTGGTATCGGAAAAAGTTCACAGAGAGACTTTCTCCCCGCTCCTTATAACGATTTTATTTTTGCGATTATAGCCGAAGAATATGGATTGGTTGGCGCGATGTCGCTCATCCTTATTTTTACACTCATTTTATTCCGTGGAGTCGTTTTTATTGCACGCAATGCAGAAGATCACCTTGGCACGATGCTGGCGGTAGCATGTACGCTCACCATCGTTTTCTATGGATATGTGAACGCCGGAGTTGCCAGTGGCATACTTCCGGTAACAGGATTGCCCATGCCTTTTGTGAGCTATGGTGGAACCAGTACGCTTTTTGCGGGCTTGATGGCAGGTATTCTCCTCAACATCTCGAAACATAACCGGGACCGGAGGACCTTATTCTATGGATAATCCACGAATTTTATTGGCAGCCGGCGGAACAGGTGGTCACGTATATCCGGCCATTGCTATTGCTGATGCGCTAAGGGAAGAACAACCGGATACCGAAATCCTATTTGTAGGAACTCGAAACCACATGGAATGGAAAGCCGTGCCTAAAGCCGGTTATGATATCCAAAATATTTGGATTAGCGGATTTCATCGACGATTTACCTTTAAGAATCTGTTATTTCCGGTGAAGTTGATAACCAGCCTTATCCAGAGCCTACGGATTTTAGCTGCTTACAAACCTCACGTAGTAGTTTCGTGTGGGGGCTATGTAGCCGGACCTATTGGATGGGTTGCCGGCAAAAAAAGCACTCCGATTGTTATTCAGGAGCAAAATAGTTTCCCCGGTGTCACAAACAGACTGTTGTCGAAATTTGCTGTTAAGATATTTACGGCTTTTAAAGAAGCTGATCGGCATCTCCCCGAAAACAAAACGGAGATAACCGGAAACCCAACGCGCGCAACGCTAACGGGAGTCGAAAAAGACAAAGCATTGGCCTCTTTTGGATTTAGTGAAAGCAAGCCGGTGTTATTAGTGATGGGCGGAAGCGGTGGTGCTAAAACCATCAATGAAGCGATGCAAGCAAATATTGATGCATTACATAACAAAGCCGGACTTCAAATCATCTGGCAGTGTGGCCCACGATATTACGATGAATTATCAGCGGCCGTTGATGTAAAGAATTTAGAGAATCTAAGGCTTACCGCCTACCTGGATAATATGGCAGAAGCATACGAGGCAGCCGATTTGGTTATTAGTCGTGCCGGAGCCAGTTCGTGCTCCGAGCTAATGTTAACGGGAAAACCAAGTGTACTGGTTCCATCTCCGAATGTTGCCGGAGACCATCAAACACAAAACGCTAAAGCAATGGTAGATGCCGGTGCATCGAAACTGCTGGAGGATAGTGCTATGAAAGAGACCATGACTGAACTGGTAGAACAACTGATTTTTGATCAGGAAAACCTGAAGCGCATGAATAAGGCGGCCTTAAATCTGGCAAAGCCGGACGCCGCCAAATTGATAGCCAAAGAAATTTTAGAAATCGCAAAAGCTAAGCTGTAAGAATAGTAACCGTGGAAAAACGCATCGAAACACAACCTGCATTTGGCAAAACCAAACATATTCACATGGTGGGTATAGGTGGTATTGGTATGAGCGGGATGGCCGAGATTTTATTGCAACGTGGATATAAAATATCCGGCTCAGACGGTGCAGAAACCGAAACTACGCAACGTTTGCAAGAGCTCGGAGCCATTATACATACAGGCCATAAAGCCGAACATATTAAAGGCGCCGATGTGGTGGTATATACCAGCGCGGTAAAGGCCAACGAAAATGTAGAAACTATTGCAGCTATTGAAGATCGAATTCCTACCATTAAGCGAGCGGAAATGCTGGCCGAGCTGATGAAAATGAAATTCGGAATTGGTGTAGCCGGCACGCATGGGAAAACAACGACCACCACCATGGTTGGTCAGGTTACACAAGATGGAAATTATGACCCTACCATTATTGTAGGCGGCAAAGTGCACAGCTTTGACAAAACCAACGCCGTAGTGGGTAAAGGAGATCTGATTGTAGTTGAAGCGGATGAATTTGACCGAACCTTCCTACGTCTATCCCCCTCTTTGGCCATCATTACAAACATTGAAGCCGATCATCTCGACATTTACAGTGGACTTGAAGATGTAAAGCAGGCCTTTATCGATTATGCCAATAAAGTTCCTTTTTATGGTGCGGTCATTGTTTGTCTGGACGATCCAAACGTTCGGAGCATTTTGCCACAGCTTGAAAAACGAGTAATCACCTACGGGTTAACGCCACAAGCTCAGATTCGTGCAGTAGATATTCGAGCGGATGCGTTCACCTGTACGTTTGCCGTTTTGCGTGAAGAGGAGAAACTGGGGGTAATCACCCTGAAAGCACCCGGCGAACACAATGTGAAAAATGCGCTGGCTGCTGTGGCTACCGGACTTGAACTCAGCATCGATTTCAAACTAATTAAACATGGGTTGGAGCGTTTTGATGGCGTATTCCGCCGATTTCAGCTTAAGTATGATAATGGTTGTATGGTGATCGATGATTATGCGCATCACCCCACAGAAGTACAGGCAACATTGCAAGCAGCCCGCAAAGGCTGGCCAGACCGACGAGTGGTTGCCGTATTTCAGCCCCATTTATATTCACGCACTCAAGATCTGTATAAAGAATTTGGACTCTCTTTCTTTGATGCCGAAATGCTGATTGTGACGGACGTATATCCTTCCCGAGAACAACCGATTGAAGGTGTAACCGGAAAGCTAATTGCTGATACGGCCGAGCAGTACGGACACAAACACGTGATATATGTAGAAAACAAAGAAAACGTAACCGAGACTCTAAAAGAAATCACTCGCCCGGGAGATATCATCATCACCATGGGCGCCGGCGATATCTATCGCTTTGGAGAAGAATTTGTAGAAGCATTGAAATCTGGAACCTTCAAACCTAAAGCCGAATAGTTGAGCACCAAGCAATCAAATAACAGCTTGTTACCTTGGATTACCGCCCTTTTGATGGTGATAGGA
>JBDNFJ010000303.1:0-2969 GCA_041689895.1 Gracilimonas sp.
CAATGAAGGAGAAACAACGGAGGTGGAATCATTTTTCATGAAAGATTTTACGCCCCCTCGTGCAGTACGTAATGTGCGGGCTACGCTTAAAGGAAATCAGGTAGAAATTAGTTGGGAGCCGGTTAATTCCCCTGACTTAAAGGGATATCGAGTGTATAAATCTGAAAGTCCTTCAGGAGTATATTCAGCAGTTGCAGACCAGTTGATTAATAAAACCGAATTTAAAGCCAGCAACCTGAGCGCTGATTCATGGATACAAGTGCGTGCTTTCGATACCTCAGGCAACGAAAGTAAACCGAGTAAACCTGCATATATATATGTACCCGAAAATTCTGGTAATTAACGCGTATTTATGCTGTATTTAATTAAAATGGGAGCAAAGCTTTTTTTGCTCCTCCTTCTTTTCAATCCTTTGTTGGGACAGGCTCAAAGTTATGAAGTGTTCCAGGCCGAACAAGCGTTTCAGAATCAGGAATTCAATAAAGTAGTCTCCATAGCAGAGCAAATTCTAAAACGCGATTCTCTAAACTTAAAAGCCCATCGTTTACTAATCACCTCATTATTAGCCCAGCAAAAAGCGGAAGAAGCGCTGAAAGCAGCGAATAATGCCCTTCACTACTTTCCGGGGGCTACCTCATTGCGGTGGATTAAAGCGGAATCCCTGCTACAGCTGGGAAATGTAGAGGATGCGCTCACCATCTATAAACAATTGCTGAACGAGGATACTTCTTTTTCTAAGGAAATAATCCGTCAGCGAATAGGCTTCATTCACCAAACCCAGGGAGGGAGATTCTATCAGGATGGGAACTATGAGGCCGCTGAAAATCACCTAAAAGAAGCCAAAAATTACATGCCCGACTCTCTGGCCAGCTACAGTAATCTCGCATTGGTTTACATGCAGCAGATGCGGTGGGATGAGGCATTAAAAATAATTGATGAAGGTAGAACCAAATTTCCTAATAATATAAGTTTGCAGCAGATTCGAGCCGGCTTGCTGGTCGAAAATGGCGACTCAGAAGATGTAATTTCAGAGTATAAATTGCTCTATGATAAGGAACCCAAAAATGTTGATATTGCGCTGCCCTACGCTCAGCTATTGATGCAAAATGGGGAAATGAAGAAGGCATCAGATATTTATGAACAGCTTTTGGCAGAAAACCCGGGGGAACGTAAAATCTATGAATCTCTCATAACCTTTTATGATCGCAGGCAGCGTTTTGAAGCAAAACGACAAATACTTCAAAAAATGCAGGCACAATTTCCCAAAGATGTTACCCTGCTTAATCGAATTGCAAAAACCTACCAACGGCAAAGGAAATGGGAACTTGAAAGAGCCATGTATGATAGCGTCATGACTATAGAAGGTCCTTCGAAGCCAATCTTAATAGCGGTAGCAGAAACCTTTATAAAGCAAGATAGTTTACCCGCGGCCGACCATATTTATGGTCAAGCATTAAAAATCTCACCCCGTGATGAGGAATTGCTTCGGTTGCGTGGAGACCTTCAAATAAAAGCTCAAGAATGGAAATCGGCGGAGCAAACCTTTGCTACTCTGGCAGAAATAAATGATGACGGTTATGCATACGCACAACAAGCCCGCGCTCAGCAAGCTCTTGGGAAACATGAAGCCGCTTTTCAAAACTACAAGAAAGCCCTTGCCCAGGAAAATGATAGCGTGAATCCTGAGGTTTATCTTCAGTTATCAAAAATCTACAGGGAAAAGGATAGGGTAGATCAGGCTTATAACTTAGGTGAGAAAGCGCTGAGGGAAGCATTGAAAAAGGTAGAGGAATTACAGCAGGGGTTGATGAAAAGCCTTGATAGCAACAAAAGTATTGCGGAAATGAAGCCTGCTGCAGAAGCAGGGAAGGCGCTGAAGGATATGAATGACTTGACTATTCGGTCGTTTGATTATGTGACTACTACGTTTTCGCAGCAAAAGGTAATGCTTTTGTTGAACAGCCTGAAGCAAGAATATGCTCAATCAGGCCGACTTTTATTTATGATTAGTACATACTATCAAGAAAATGGAAAAGAAAAAGAAGCGTTGGGCTTAGCTAAGAAAGCGGTACAATTTTCACCAAATCTAGCGGAAGCTCATATAGTTTTGGGGCAGCATTATCAGAAATCAAACCAAAAAAAGAAGGCTATTGTTTCGTATGAACGAGCACGCTCGGCCGCTCCCGACGATGTAGAGCCTTATATACAGCTGATTGAATTATATCAGCAGATGGGTGAGCTAAATCAACTTTGTGAGCGGTGGCTGGCACAGCACCGGGCAAATCCAGAAAATAAAATGTTGAGAGAATATCTAATTGCGGCCCTTCAAAAAGCGGATCGTTTTGAGGATGCACAAAAAATTATCAATGACGGCAACCCAGATTAACTGCGAAAGAAGTAGTAAAGGATAGCATTATTCCCGCGTCCGTAAATATGAAAGCTACTTCGGAGCAGACTAAATTATTTCGGGTAAGAAAAATGCCTACCGGGTTTTCCTTTATGATGATATTTGAAATCTCTTTCATAGCATAAAAGATGTCAGGCCGATTATGGTAAGAGTTCTGGATGCCTTTGCAGAAGCGGGTGTCGGATTTATTACCACAGCTGTTGAGGTTGGAAAAACCATAATGGTATGGATCGAACTGGGGTTTCTACCATATTTGATAAATGATTAAACAAATATTGAATCAACAACGGTGTTTTGTAACTTTCAGAAAATCAAAACATAAGTGGATTCATGAAACGTATTATACCCCTCGCTTTATTTATAAGTGTAATTTTTGCAACAACCAGTTTAGCCCAGCTTGAGATTGGCGCTTCTTATGAGCTCAGAAGCGAATCACCAAAAAACGGATTTGGAGTTCGTATCCAAAAAGGACTCTTGGAAAAGCTTCCTGTAATTAATCTTGGCTTGCGCCTCCATGCCAGCTATTTCAGTGAAGAAAACACGGTGGACCCCGACAACCAAA
>JBDNFJ010000304.1:0-6081 GCA_041689895.1 Gracilimonas sp.
CCCAATTCTGTTTCATCATTACACGTGCCTCGCAATGACGGGTTTTTTTACTATCCTGTGTAATGACAAGAGAAAAAGATTTATACGTTTATATTCTCACGAATAAACATCACACCGTACTTTACACCGGGGTAACCAGTGATTTAGTTAATAGAGTTTGGCAACATAAAAACAAGCGGGTTAAAGGGTTTACTAAAAGATACAACGTAGACAAGTTGGTCTATTTTGAAGGGCCGGGCGATCCGATTTATGCTATTGAAAGAGAGAAGCAAATAAAGGCCGGTTCAAGACAGAAAAAAATAGATTTAATTAATGAAAAAAATCCAACGTGGAATGATCTTTATGAGCAGATTCTTCCGGAAAATTATAAGTAAAAACCCGTCATCGCGAGGAGAATATTGGTTTAGAATCGAACTTCAAAGCCTTCCGACGCGGCGATCTCCCTAAGTGACTTAGGAGGTGTATTCGGGGAGATTGCTTCGGCGTCACACATCCCAATTCTATTTCACCATTACACGTGCCTCGCAATGACGGGATTTTTATATGGTTACTACAAAGTGTAATTGATCCCTTATCTATCTAAATCCAGTACAATTGGATGTCCTTCATCGAAGTCATAAAGTGTTAAACGGCGTAGGTTATAGTAACCGGTCCAGTAGTTTCGAATGGCTTGAATGTAGCTCCGGCGCGCGCTGTCTTTTTCATTTTGAGCAATGAATAGGTTGGTTATGTCAATTTTACCTATCAGATATCGGTTTTTAGCAACATCGTAGCGGCGACTGGCAATTTCATCAGAAGACTCCGCAAGGCTGACCTGACTTTGAAGTTGTGAAAATTCCCGAACCGTACTTCTCACATTCAGTGAAAACTGCAATTTCCGGTAGGCGATAGTATTAGCGGTTGAGGCCTGCTGATTTTTCGCAGCTTTAATCTCAGCAACATTTTTGCCCCAGTTGAAAATAGGAATTTGAAAGCCAACCGATATAAACTGCCGGTTTTGGGGATCATCGTAAAGCTTATCAAAATTATCAGAAGTCTGATTTAATCCATAGCTGGCTTGGATAGTTGCCGAAAAACCGGCATCCTTTCGAGCACGATCGTACGACTGATTTGCCTGAATTTCACTGAGTTCAAATTCTAATGAGGTACTGTTATTTTTTCGAGCCAGTTCCAAAGCTTTGTCCACATCAATATCTAATGCAGGCGCATCCGACGGTATCTCCACTTCTACATCAATACGGTCAGCAATGCCTAATAATGCTTTAAAATTTTCTTCTGCCCGCTGAAAGTTCAGATTGGCCGTAGTTAACGATGTTTCCGCATTCCGAAGAGCCAGCTCACTTTGCAGAAGGTCATTTTCGGCAATGCTTCCAACCTGATATCGCCCTTTGGAAATATTGTAAATAGAATCGTTCACCATAACGTTAAACTTGGCTACTTCCACGTTGATCTTTGTCAGCAGAAAGTCAAAAAAGCTTTGAGTGGTATTAAAAGCTAAGTCTTCCAGGTCTTCCACATACTGCTTCTGGGCAATTCGATACCGTAGCGGTTCAATGCGGTGTCTCCATTTCATGCTGTTGAACTGGAATAACGGCTGGCGATAGGTGGCTACCAATGGCGTGCTTTGCCATAAATACGTGTTTTCATTTTCAAAAATACCAAGCCGAGTGATGCCACTGGAGAGAGAAATATTTCCACCAGTAGGCATAATGCTTTGATCTATAGTTAGGTCAACCGATGCTTCCGACTGCGTTCTGGACGAAAAGGTGACGGATCCATCATCCTGTACATTCGAAAAGATAGACTTATTATAGTTGGGCGCATCTCCCCCTAAGGAAAGGCTGGGAAGCAAATCAGCCCGATACGATTTATATCTCCACTTTGCCGAAACCAAAGAAAAATTGGCCGCTCTTGACAAAGGACTATTTTGCTTAGCAATTTCAATGCTTTGTTCTAAGGTGAGAGTGCGTTTTTCCTGAGCTTTCAGGTTAACGGTGCTTAGCAACAATAAAATTAACAGGGTACCTAAAAAATGGTTATTCATGTCTTAATGCGTGTACAGGGTCGTGTTGAGCTGCTCGTTTTGCAGGATAATATCCGAAGACCACTCCGATAACGAGGGCCACTCCGAATGAAATAAAAATGGACATTGGGGTTACAATCGTGGCAATGCCGGCCGTGGCTTCAATGGCATAACTGAAAGCCATTCCTAAAATGATTCCGATAAATCCCCCAGTGATACTGATGGTAAGTGCTTCGGTTAAAAACTGAAGCTCTATATCTTTTTTCTGAGCACCTACAGCCATCCTCACCCCAATTTCGCGATAGCGCTCTACTACCGATGCCAGCATGATATTCATGATTCCAATACCACCAACTATCAATGAAATGGAAGCAATGGAAGACAACACAATATTAAAAATTCGCTTTGTTCGCTGCTCTTGTTTAAGCAGTTGTTCGGGCACAATAATCTCGAAGTCAACCACACCATTGTGCCGACGTTTAAGCATACGCGACAGCAGATCAGCAATGGTTCCACTGTATTTCGAATCGGAAACCTGCACAATCAACTTATCCAGCTGATTGTAGTTTCCATCGCCGCTATTACTACTCCCACCGCCCGAACTGCTAACCATAGCTCCACCCATTATGAAGAACGAACGGCCACCGCCACCACCTTGCAAATCTTTGCTGGTTAATACTGCTCTATTTTTAAAACGAAGCAGTACCGTTGTTGCGGGTGCGTAGATATCCAGGTTATAATTTCTGATTCCCAGATTCTCAATATTCTCATTGGATACTTCCTTCTTTTCGAGCACTCCAATCACAGTAAGCCATAAATGACCTGCTTTAATTTTCTGTCCAATTGCACTTTCTCCTGCAAAAAAACGAGTTTTCACATCGTAGCCAATCACGCAAACGGGATCCGCATTTTCAATTTGAATGGTATTAAAATTATTTCCTTCCGTTACATCAAAATTGCGGATGTGAAAATAATCTTTATTCACCCCAACCAGCTTACCTGTACGAATGCGAGCATTGCGTATAAAGCTGGTTTCATATACAATTTCGGGGCTTACCTTTTCTACCTGAGGCACATACTTTATGATACTTTCAAGATCTTTGAGGTTCAATCCGGGAGAAAATTTAGTTTTCTCTTTGTTTGTATTCGAATCGTCTCCAACATTGCCTTCGCTTTGCTTCACCACCGGCTGTATAATCACATTATTAGTCCCCAGCAGCTCCATTTGTTGAAGCACTTCTTGCTGCGCTCCGGTTCCGATAGCCAACATAGCAATCACCGAAGAAACACCAAAGATGATGCCCAGTGAGGTAAGAAAAGCCCGTAGCTTATTTCGCTGAATAGCTTCTAAAGCTATGTCTAAATTGTAAAGTATTTTCTGAAGCACAGCCGCCCTTAATTAGAAGTGATTTCTTCGTCGAGAAAATACTGATCAATACCGGTCGTATCCTCTGGAACTGTCAGGTAAATGGTATCATCCATACTTAAGCCACGATTAACAATCACCTCATTTTCATTCATCAAACCAAGATCCACTTCCTGCATAGCCGGATACATTCCGTCTTTCTTGAACACAAAACTGGTTGAATCTTTCACATGTATGGCTTCAAGTGGAACAAACATCGCATTGTCCACTCTGTTTACAATAATTCTGTTGCTTGTGGTCATGGCCGGGCGGAGTGTGCTGTCGGTTCCGGCAATTTCGATAATTACTTCGTACACTTTAGAATTAGAGTTTGGACGCTGTTCGCCGATATTAGCCACGCTGGTTACCGTTCCAGGCATTTTTTTATCCGGAATGGCATCAAGGCCAACCTCAACATTCTGATCTTTTATAATTTTCTGCACGTCCACCTCATTCACATACGTAACAGATTCCATGACGGTGAAATCAGGAAGTTCGGCTACTACCGGATTCCAAGCACTGATATCACTGCCTTCAGTTACTTTGCTGCCGTCGTAATTACGTTCGTAAATCAACATGCCCTGAGCCGGTGCAAGTACCGTAAAATCTTTCAGCAGTTTGCGTATTTTATTGAGATCATTTTGCTCCTCTTGAAAATCGGCCTCCACTTCACTCATTTTAGCTTCAGACTGCTTCACTTTGGTTACATAATTTTTCTTCTCTTGCGCAAGCTGGCGGCGGGCTTTATCCAGATCAATCTCTGCCTGCCGTTGTACGGCCGGCGACTCATATCTCGACTGATCTACTGCAATTTGTCGCTCTTCTAATGCGTAGTCCAAATTTATGAGATTGTCTCGGGCTTGTGATAATGTCAATGTGCTATCCAGTGAAACCTGCGTTACCTGAGACTGTGCCTGCTGCAATTTAAGCATCGCATCTTGCAGTTTTCCGGTTAATTCCGAACGGTCTAATTCGGCAACAAAATCACCTTTTTTCACAATGGTTCCTTCCGGAATAAGCTTCTGAATCTTCAAATTAAAGAGACGGATTTCACGCCCGCCTTGTGGGCCTTTAATATCTACTGAATGCTTTGCACGTAACTCACCGGTTGTAGTAACATCTACCACAAATTCTCCCTGTTTGGGTGTTGTAGCAAGTTCCAGTTTCTCCGTCGATTCACCCCCAAAAACAAACCATGCAACAAGAGATAGGCCTATGATTACAGCCGGGATTAAATATTTCTTTTTCATGTAATAGATAGATTAAAAATGAGTGCTAAATATACTCTTTTTGTGATAGGACGAATATACTATATAAATAGTTTTACAACTACGTTATTGTATTGATATTATTGTGCTTTAAGAAGGCGTTTTTAAAAAATAGTTGTTCCTCTTGATTCTACATCTGCACATCGCCAAAAGAAAATTCTACAAAGGTTGAAATCAGCACGGTAGCTAAAGTCATGAATCCCCAATTGTGATTAACCGGCTCCTCAAAACCTAAATTCATCTAAGCCTTTGACCGACTGCTTTACTATTTCTCCAGAATCGGGAGTTTGCCTGAGGGATTTGCTTATCATAACTAACTCTCATTCCGCAAAATTGTGTAGCATCAACCTGATTTAAAAGCACGTATTTATTCCACCAAAGTATTATCAACCAGGCCTGTTTTTAGATCGAAGGTAGTTCCCGGCTGGGTGTTGTCTATAACCTTTTTGGGATCGTTATTTTCGTCTACAATCACCACTTTAGGCTTATATGCTTTTGCCTCTTCCGGGGTCATTTCGGCATAACTAATCACAATAATGCGATCGCCTACGTGTGTCAATCGGGCTGCGGCTCCATTCAGGCAACATACGCGACTACCCCGTTCGCCCGCTATGGTGTAAGTTTCAAGGCGAGAACCATTGGTAATATTCAGCACTTGCACCTTTTCGTAGGGAAGCAAATCAGCCGCATCCAGTAAATCCTGATCAATAGTAATACTTCCCTCATACATCAGGTTTGCTTCGGTAACTGCCAGTTGATGCAGTTTAGATTTAAACATCGTGATTTTCATCGTACTTCACTCAAAGGTCTAAAATTATGTTGTCAATCAGGCGGGTTTTACCTAAATAAGCAGCTCCCGCAAGTATATAAGTGTTTCCCGGTTCTATTTTTTCTATCGGATGCATGTCTTTCATAGAAAACACATTAAGATAATCATTTTTGAAGCCTTTCGCTTCCAGTTCATCCTGCTGATGTTGTAACAATAATTTTGGCGTATGCACTCCATTTCGGATCTGTTTTTCCACATACTGCAGCCCACGATGCAGTGCCGGGGCAATAATACGTTCCTGATTGCTCAAATACGCATTCCGGCTGCTTAGTGCCAATCCATCATTTGCCCGTGCAATAGGGGCCGCAATCAGCTCTACCTTATGATTAAACTCTTCCGCCATCCGCGATAGTATCTGGAACTGCTGAATATCTTTCTGCCCAAAAATGGCTACATCCGGCTCAATAATGTTCATAAACTTGTTGACAACCAGCGCAATTCCTTCAAAAAAATCGGGACGGCTCTCTCCATCCATATAGGTATTCAATTCATCTATTTTAATACTGAAATACAACTCCCCAGAGCCATACATAATCGTATCCTTTGGGGTGAACAC
>JBDNFJ010000305.1:0-2431 GCA_041689895.1 Gracilimonas sp.
CTTTAACTTCCTGCTTTCTATATTAGCACCGAAGTTAAACGCTCTTATTTAATCCACTCCTTTTTATATGGCCGATTTTTCTCAAAAAAGTACGATTTCTATTACCTGTCCCAAGCGCATCACTCCCCTGCTGGAAAATGAACTTACCGAGCTTGGGTTTCCAATTCTCAAAGTTCGTCATGCCGGCATTGAAACCGAAGGCACCTTGAACGATTGTATGACCCTAAATCTTTCACTGCGAACCGGCCACCGGGTTCATTATAGATTGAAGGATTTCCGTCCTCAAAATGTGGATCAGTTGTATGATGAGCTCATCAAAATACCCTGGGAAGATTATATAGATCGCCACGGATATGTGTGCGTCACCTCTTTTATTAGCAATAAAACGGTGAACAATTCGCAGTTCGCCAACATGAAGGTGAAGGATGCTATTGTAGATCGTATCCGCAATAAAACGGGCACTCGTCCCGATTCGGGCCCAAACTTGAACAAAACCGTAGTATTTATTTTTTGGAAAAATGATCGATGCCAGGTTTATATGGATACTTCGGGGGAATCTATTTCCCGTCGCGGTTATCGAACCGAAACCAGCACAGCGCCCATGCAAGAGACGCTGGCGACTTCTCTTATTCTTTCAAGCAAATGGAAACCTGGACAGCATTTCATTAACCCAATGTGCGGCAGTGGTACTATAGCTATTGAAGCTGCGTTTCAGGCCCTAAATAAGGCGCCAGGACTACTCCGACCTAATTATGGTATCAAGCATATACTTGGCTTTGATGAAGCGCGCTGGAACGATTTACGCTCCGATTTGAAGAATAAAACAAAGAAGGATTTCGAGGGACGTATAATTGCAACCGACTATGATGTGCGTGCCGTAAATGCCACCCGCAAAAATGCGAGAACAGCCGGCATTGATCATCTGATTGAAGTTCATAAATGTGATTTCCAGGAGACTGAAATCCCAACAGACCATACCGGGGTGATTATGTTAAATCCTCCTTATGGAGATCGCCTTGGAAACGAGGAAGAACTCGTGCCGTTGTACAAAGGCATTGGCGATTATTTTAAGCAAGAAGCTACCGGCTGGTGGGGCTACGTGTTTACCGGTAATTTTGACTTGGCGAAGAAAGTCGGGCTACGAACTAATCGACGTATCGAGTTTTATAATTCTACGATTGATGCACGTTTGCTGGAGTACGAGTTGTACTAAATCTCCTTCAAAATGCAAAAATTTTGCGGGTTGAAATATATATTTTATAAGTGATGGAAATCCTGCATATCCAATAAATCATAGATTAGAATCGCTGTTCTTTGCTTCAATCCATTTACTCATATATCGGGTGCTTGCTGCGGTATGGTGTTGCAAGATAGATCCTATAAAATTATGCTGCCGATGGGATTGTATAGTCTCGTCTAATTCATTTATTCGTTCTTTTAACCGCTTGCTCAGTTTCTCATTAGAGTATAATTCATTAATAATCACGGCACCTTTTCCCTGTGCATTTTTCCATGCTTTAGGTTGCTGATAAAGCTGAATAGCTACTTCTGCAAATGCTTGGGGATCATCTTCAATCACTCCCGGCCAGGGGAAATCATCGTGCATGGCCTCAGCTCCGATCAAAGTGGTTATGCTGGGAGTCCCGCACTGCATGGCTTCTATCAGCTTTCCTTTTAATCCTGCTCCAAATCGAAGTGGGGCTAACAAAATGCGTGAATCTCTCATTACTTGTTTTGCATTGGCTGCTCGTCCTTCAATCAAGAAGCCGCCTTTTTTATTATGAAGCTGCTCTACTTTTTGAGATGGATAGGCTCCGTAAATATGAAGTTTTGCATCCGGGATTTCTTTTAGAATGAGGGGCCAAATTACCTCTTTTAAATAAAGCACCGCATTCCAATTTGGTTCATGCAGGAAGTTGCCGATTGATATAAAGTCTTTTCTCTTATCATATGCTGGCCATTCGCTTACATCTTGTTGACTAATCGGATTTAGCATGAAAGGAAGGTGAAGTAGAATTCTCTCATTCACTTTAAAAATATCCTTCAAAAGATGCATTTCATAGGATGAAATAATCAGAGAAAGATCGCATCTGAGGATGCTGGCTATTTCTCGCTTGGCTATTTCATTCAACACATCAAACTCCTCAAAAGACTCCCCTTTCTTCCAGGCCTGCTGACGTGCATTTCTTAAGCAATGAAGATCTTCGGTATCTAAAATTCGCAGCGCATCGGGGCATTGCTCCGCCACCCTCCATCCAAATTGCTCTTCGGTCATAAAGCGATCAAAAAGCACGAGATCCGGATTTAGATTAGCTATGAATACATCAAAGGCAGCATCATTCAATTTGGTGCGCACACTATTCACGCCCAAAGCTTGTAAATCTGCCGAGAACTCACTTTCAGCTGCGGCTGTAGCAAAGGTAATTTCCGC
>JBDNFJ010000306.1:0-1663 GCA_041689895.1 Gracilimonas sp.
ATAGCTTACACTAACTTTTTTTTTATCCTCTTCTTTCCAGAACTGCACATCATAAGGCGTAAGAATATATTCAAACGGCTCGAGGCCAAGCTGCTCCCGTTCTCCTTCCCCTACTTTTAATGCCAACATCATGGAGAAATCTTGGTCACGTGTCCAGTAATCATTGCTCAAATCTATACTGTTTGCAACCGGATAATAAAAACTAATTCGCTGTGCCAATGGTGAACTGTGATGAAACTCGAGCCCCACATAGGGACTCCCCACTTCAATGGAAGCATCGCCCTTATAATCAATTTCTAAAGCATCTCTGGTCTTCTGAAAATCTTGTTGGGCGAATACAGAACTTGGACAAGAGAAAAAGGCCAACAGGCACCCAATGAAAATACTATACTTTAATATTGGAGCGCTTATCAATGCTTTAGAAAAATCATTTTTCAAGTTCGTGCACCAGTTCTTTTAGATTAATTTTAGCACCAAATATTCGGCTATCGGCTCCGGCATAAGGGATTACAATATCTTCCTCATAAACGTAATTGGCACAAGTGAACAGTACGTTATCAACGCCAAGATTTTTATCACCCTGCATTTCTTCCGAACCAGTCGGCCGCATCAAAGGCTCTATCCGTTTACCCACTTTGCATACTCCCGGATCGGGAAATTCCAGAATGCAAGCCGCTAAATCATATTCCTGCTCATTGTTTGGAAAAAAGTGTCCTTGGTGATAAATCACCAAAAAGCGGTTATCTCCCAATGCTATAGGTGGGCCACCCGCTCCAATCCAAGATTGCTGAAATTCTTTGTACCTGTAGCTGGCCATTAAAATGCCCTTACTTTCCCAATATCCATTCAATGTTTCAGCCGTAGCCCAGTGAATGGCTTTGGGATATTGTCCCTGCATAGGACGGTGTAGCATCGTCCATTTTCCATTAATTTTACGCGGAAAGAGAACTGAATTCTTGTTATCCACCCGATTCAGATTTCCCTGCAATGCCCCTTTCAAGTCCCAGCTTATAAAATCGGTAGTAGTAGCTAAACAAATATGTACTTTGTTGGTGCCATCGGTTTCATCCCAGTAATATCCCGTATATAGAAAGTAGAAAGTTCCGTTAATAAAGCTGCATCTGCCATCTTCCACACCCATATTATGGAAAGCCTCATTGGGAGAAATAACCGGATATTCTCTTCTCCACACCAAATCGAGGTTTGGTGTAAAAACGGCCAATCCAATATAGGACGGTGCTAACCCTTTTTGGGGCTCAACCTCGCCCTGTGCCCGATACAGCATTACAGCCGCACCACTTACCTCTCGTAATTTATCTTTCTGCTCATTAGTTAACCCCCACTCTTTCATCATAGATTCAAGAAGTTGTATATCATCAACCAAAATAACGCCCGGATTCAACACCACTTTAGATTCCCAACTACTGTCAGGATTTGGCGTTAGCACCGGCTTACCCTGATGCATACGTTTAATGGTAAGGGTATGACTAAGCTCTATACTCCGTGCCGGAGACGTTTCATATACGGGCTCTGCTTCTTTCAATTCAGGCATAATGATAGATGCTGGCTTTTATTTATTCGCGGTTAATATTTTGTGATTCAACAGCCAGGGCATAAGTTCATCCATGGCTACCTGGGCATGACCTATTGCACGGTCTGCTGC
>JBDNFJ010000307.1:0-3038 GCA_041689895.1 Gracilimonas sp.
TACGTGTTAGCTAACCAGCTTAACCTCTCGGCTTTTCCACCAAATCATACCGGCTATGGTCATTGAAATCAATGCAAAATAAAAGCCGATGTGTGGCAGCGAGGTAGCGGTGATATTCAGAAGCTGCTTTGTTCCAAGTAATGGGGGTTGGTAACTCATACCCGGTACTTTAATCGGGGCATCCGGACTTAGATTATGTCCATAATCGTATCCCCACATATAAAAATCTACCAGTCCGGCAATGGCTACCACTACAAAAGAGCTTAGCCAAACCATAATCAGACTTCGCTTACCAATTAGGGCGATTACAAGCCCGGATAGGATGAAAAATCCAAAGATGTAGGGCATCATCGATAATTCAGGGATGGATGAAGGCACAATTTTTTGCATTCCAATATAGTGGTTCAATCCGTTGATGGTATCCAGATCCTGAACCTTCTTTCCTTCTATATTATTGATGGTAATATTCATCCCAATGCCTTCGGGATATTGAGGTGCATCCATGCTAATACTCCAAATTGGAACAAAGTAAATTCCAATTAGAAGAAGGGAAGAAAGAGCCATCCAGTATTTTTGTGAAGTTTTCATAACAGCGGGTATTTGTAGTGCGATTTCCGTGAATTAGTAAAAATGTAAGAGAGGTTATCCACCTCTCTTACATAGGATTGAGGTCAAATCATCATTGACCAGTTCCGTATTTAATGGGGGTTTTAGAATCCTTTGGAGAAACTCTGACATATCCCTGCATTTCTTGGTGAAGTGCGGAACAGAAGTCAGTACAGTAGAATGGAATGATTCCTACTTCTCTTGGTTCCCAGGTTAAGGTTAAGGTCTCACCCGGCATAACTAAGAGCCCCGAATTTCTCGCTCCTTTAATGGCAAAGCCGTGTGGCACATCCCAATCTTGCTCAAGGTTGGTTACGTGGAAATACACCTTATCGCCTACTCTAATACCTTCGATATTATCTGGAACGAAGTGACTTCGGATGGCGGTCATATACACGTGAACCTCGTTGCCATCACGCTCAACGCGGGTTTGCTTCTCGCTAGTGGCTTTATAAGGGTGCGTATTGTCCTTTAAGTCGTAAAAGCGTATTTGTCGCTTTATTACTTTTTCAGCGAGGATACCTTGTCCGTAGTGAGGCTCACCTTCGGTTGGGAAATCCAACAACAGCTTCATTTTGTCTCCGGAGATGTCGAATAGTTGAGCTGAGTGGAACAGCTCGGGACCGGTAGGCAGATATCTATCTTTGGTGATCTTATTCAAAGCAATCAAATATTTACCATCAGGCTTACGGGTGTCTCCCCCTGGAATCATTAAGTGACCAGGTGAGTAGTAGGTGTCAATACGATCCACTACTTCTGTTTTCTCGATGTCCCATTTCACAATTTCCGAAGAAATAAAGGCTGTTGTATAAGCATATCCTCTTCCGTCAAACTCGGTGTGTAGAGGGCCTAATCCCGAATTTTCTACTTCGCCGTGAAGAATGGAGTCGTATTTTAGTACGGGAATACCCATCACTTCGCCTTCATAATCTTCCGCTTCAATAGCTTTCATCAGTTTAGCAAAAGAGTGAACCGGGATTATGGTAGATAGTTTTCCACCCGCAATAATGTATTTCCCTGTAGGATCTACATCCACACCGTGTGGAGATTTTGGAGTAGGCAAGAAGTAAACAATTCCGTCCAGCTCTCGTGGATCCAGAACGCGCACTTCATTAATCACTTCTGTTTTAACAATATTGCCGTCTTCTCGATCAACATAATTACGAACATGCTTTCCTGGCATCATTTTACCTTTGCCTTCTTTAGCATACTCTGCTGCTTTCCTCCAGTTTATAGCCGCAATGAAGTCTTTATCACTCCTGGAAGCGTTAATTTCGAGCAAGGTATGGGCCTGCTCGCTGTTGTAACTGGTAAAGAATGACCAACCATCAGAGGGGCCTTTTCCAGCGTGAGATAAGTCGTAATCAAAGCCTGGCATCAGAATCTGAAAATCAACGCTCATTTTGCCTTCTTTTGAAACCTTGATAAAAGAGATGCTTCCTCTGAAATTCTCTTTATAAGAATCGATAGGCACATCCATATTGCTCATATTTTCATCTAAAGGAATGCTAAAGCGAGTGGCGGCTATAACATATTCCGTATTACCGGTCACAAATGCCGAAGCATGGTTACCGGCAGAGTTCGGTATCTCGATAATTTCCTGGGTTCTAAATTCATCCAATCCAATACGTGCAATTCGCGGCGTATTGTTCTCGTTGATGAAAATCCAGCGGCCGTCGGTTTCTCCATTCGTTTGAGAAAGCTCGGGGTGGTGAGCATCTCCCCAAGGTACAAAACCATGCGTGGTATTCAGCATATTCTTGGTTTCTTCGCTATAGCCATAACCATTTACACCAGCCTGCGAAAAAACAGGTATTGTAAACAGGTGTCGGCCTGAAGGAATACCATAAACCCCAAGCTGGCCGTTGTATCCGCCGGATAAAAAACCGTAGAATTCGTCGTATTCGCCTGGAGCTACATATACTTTTTGAGCAGCATCAGCGTTAGAGCTGAAATCGCCTTTACCGGCACAGCCGTACAGCATGACGCCAATCAGGACAAAAATCGGCACTATCCAAAACCGTTGATGTGTTGTTTGTTTTTTCATTGTATTAGTTGTTAGTTGATGTGGGAGTTGTGTGTGTTAACTGATAATTTATTCTTGAGTTGAAGCCAAATATTCAACGATAGCACGTGCCTCTTCTCTACTTAATCCCTGGTTCGCCATGGGGCTTAGATATTCTTGCAGCAATTTTTTTGCTACCGGGTGTTCTTTAACCATTCCATCTGGATTCAAAATCATGTTCATTACATAGGCGGGTGTGCGGCGCTCTAAAACATTCCCAAGCTCTGGTCCAATGTACCGTTGGTCAACTTTGTGGCAGGCCGAGCATTTCATTTCAAATATCTCTCCTCCTTTTTCCGCAAGCTCTTGGTTTAGTTCATTTCGAACAACGGGTTCTTTTATCGGGCCAATGCCATTTTCGAGTTCA
>JBDNFJ010000308.1:0-2320 GCA_041689895.1 Gracilimonas sp.
AACCGGCATCTTTACAAACCGTCCGGATGTTTTAAAGCAAGTTGTGGATAATATGTGGAAAACAAAGTAGCTTTTCTCGGGTATCCGCATTGAATAGGGCAGGGGAACCTCCTATATTTTACATCCATCAACTATATGTACTTCTCGCATGTCCACCAAATATATTTTTGTAACCGGAGGGGTTACCTCCTCACTTGGAAAAGGTATAATTTGTGCTTCACTTGGCCGCCTACTGGTAGCGCAAGGTCTTAAAGTTACCATTCTAAAACTGGACCCCTATATTAATGTGGATCCGGGGACTATGAATCCCTACGAGCATGGAGAAGTTTATGTGACGGATGATGGGGCCGAAACGGATCTTGATTTGGGGCACTACGAGCGCTTCTTAGATATTAAAACTTCCCAAAACAATAATGTAACCACCGGAAGAATTTATTTTGATGTGATTACAAAAGAACGTCAGGGAGCTTATCTTGGAAAAACTGTTCAGGTAATTCCCCACATTACCGACGAAATTCAGTCGCACATTCTTAAATTAGGAAAATCGGGAAATTATGATGTAGTAATCATAGAAATTGGCGGAACCGTAGGCGATATTGAAAGTCTGCCCTACATTGAAGCAGCGCGCCAATTGCGTTATAATGTTGGCCGGCAAAACACGCTTTCCATCCATCTGACGCTGGTTCCGTATTTGGCAGCAGCAGGTGAGCTCAAAACTAAGCCTACACAGCATTCCGTAAAAACACTTTCCGAAAGCGGGTTGCAACCAGATATTTTAGTTTGCCGAACGGAGCATAGCTTGGATGAATCTATCCGGCGCAAAGTGGCTCAGTTTTGTAATGTAGATTTAGAAGATGTGATTGAGTCGCGTGATGCGAGTAGTATTTACGAAGTGCCGCTGCTAATGCAAGAAGAGGGACTTGACAAGCGAGTGATTGAGAAGCTCAAGCTAAAAACAAAAAAAGCAAATCTGGATAACTGGATTGGCTTTGTGGAAGCCGTTCGTAATCCTACCGGCGATATCAAAATAGCTTTGGTTGGGAAATATGTGGAACACCACGATTCCTATAAATCTATTGTGGAGGCTTTTATACATGCTGGCGCGGTAAATGGCTGTAAAGTGAACATTGAATGGGTGCAGTCGGATGATTTAACACGCGAGAATGTAGATCAGGCATTGAAAGGAATGTCGGGAATATTAGTTGCCCCGGGATTTGGTGGCCGAGGTATTTCGGGAAAACTGGCAGCTGTAGAATATGCCCGCGTAAATGAGATTCCATTTCTTGGAATTTGCTTGGGAATGCAGTGCGCTGTTATTGAATTTGCCCGTGATGTGTGCGGTTGGGAAGAAGCCAACAGTACCGAGTTTGACGAGCACACCGAATATCCCATTATTGATATTATGCATGATCAAAAAAACATCGAAAATATGGGTGGAACCATGCGCTTGGGTAAATATACGTGCAAGCTGCAAAAAGGCACGAAAGCGTACGAAGCGTATGGAGAGGAGATTGTTGAAGAGCGCCATCGTCACCGTTACGAGGTAAATAATAACCTCCGATATAAGCTAACGGAATACGGTATGGTTTTGTCGGGGATGAATCCTGAGAGAGATTTAGTGGAGATTGTAGAAATTCCGGAGCACCCATGGTTTGTAGGTGTTCAATTTCACCCTGAACTCAGGAGCACGGTGAATAACCCACAACCGTTGTTTGTTGATTTTGTGAAAGCCAGTCTTAAATACGCAAAAGCATCCAAACTTTTTATACCAAGGAAAACAGAGAAAGCATCCATCGATAAATCATGAGTAATGCTGCCTACCGGAACAAGCTCAGAGTGCGTTCTTGCGGGTTACTGATTGAGGATGAAAAACTTCTGTTGGTTGAACTTTATTCTCCAATCACGGAAAAATGGACGTGGCTTCCGCCCGGTGGTGGAGTTAAATTTGGAGAAACCACGAAAGAAGCTGTGATTCGGGAGTTTAGGGAAGAAACAGGGTTGACGGTTACGGTAGGAGCAAGAATACATATCCAAGAAATGGTAAAACCACCGTATCACGCCATCGAATTCTATTATCTGGTGAATAGAATTTCGGGAGAAATAGCAATTGGCTCCGACCCTGAGGTTAAACCTGAAGATCAGATTTTGAGGAACCTTGCCTTTCTTTCCCAAGATGAAATCAACCAAAAAGAAACAATGCCAGATTTTATCCAAGAAAAGTTATGGATTCTTTAAACGTTAACAACTTGCTCTGAAACGGGCACGGTAAAACAAAACAAGCTGCCTTCCCCTTCCTGACTTTCAGCCCATATCGTGCCCC
>JBDNFJ010000309.1:0-3576 GCA_041689895.1 Gracilimonas sp.
TTCAAGCTGAACGTGTATTTTAAAAGTTGTAGCTACCTCGATTTTATACGTGATTTCTTTACTGTCTAACGCATCTGCTGCAAATCGTTTGCATTTTTTTAGGAAAACAGACCAGTCGTCTTTAGAGGGATCAATAGCCCAAATAATATCATTGATTTTTTCTTTGGCCTCGAATGCACTTTTGCCAATCATATCAAGAAAGCGCTTATAGTCGGCCGGGTTTTCTTGAGTTCGCTGAGCCGCTTCGCTGAAAAAACTAATGCTGCTTAAGGTTCCGCTAAGATCATCATGAAGATCCATAGCAATTTTATTTCGTGTTTTTTCTTCTTTGAGCAGGTAAAACACGCGATATCGATACATGATATATATAGCCGTGAGCATTAAAAGTGCGATAATAACAACATAAACAAGTTTTGCACTTCTTAGCTCGGAGCTTATATCCAGCAGTTGTGCTTCTTTATTTTTGAGCTGATACCGAACGCTCATCAACGCCACTTCTCGATCATTTCTTTGATCGTTTAGCATTTTATCATGCTTATTCTGTAACCTCTCATGGTTTAAAGCTTCATTTAAAAGTCCTTCATTTTCATACGCCTGAGCCTTGATGCTATAGCTATCTCTGAGCATTTCCTGATATCCGAATTGATTAGCTAGATGGATGGCTTTATCTGCAAATTCTTGGCTTTTCCGGTTATTCTTTTTCTTTAACTCCAAATGAGCTAAAAACTCATCTTTAATAATTTCTTCCTGCGGACGGGAATATCCCAAAGAGGAGCTGGAAATTAATACAGCAATGGAATCAGCCTTTTGCGTTTGCCCTATTTCCAAATATCTATTTCCCAACCTAACAAGATGGGAATTGGCAATAGTCGGAATCTTGTATTTATTACTGATAGTAGTTGCTTCTTCTATGAGCTGTAGTGACTTCAGGCTATCTCCCTCCATCAAATAATACGTGCTAAGATTCGCTCGTACAATCGCCATTATGGGAGGTGGAAGCTGCTCATATTCAATACACGGGGATAATAAACTAATTGCTCTATCAAGGTCACCTAAGCGATGGAAGCTCGAGCTTAGCTTTGATATAATATTACAGCGGTTAGCCGGCCCATCTGCTTGCTTGAGAAATTCTTCAAACATGGAAATTGCCAAATCATGAGCACCTACGATTACATATAAATTCCCAAGGTTTCCGTAGAAATTCTCAATTGGATATTGCACGCTTTTTTGTAATTGCTTGCTGTAATTGATTGCACCTAAAAATAGTGACTCTGCCGCCAGATATTCATTTCTCTGCACGTACTGCGTCCCCAGTAGGTTTTCCATCATTAAATAGGATTCATTCTCATTCAAGTCCAACAAAAATTCTGAGGCTTTTTTTGCATAATAGATGGCGGAATCGGGATTCATTAAACGCCAGGCATTTGCAAGTATAAAAGAAGAAAAGGCCGCTCTTTTCTCAGGTTCTACCTCATCCAGATGTTCAATTTCCTGAGCGAGGATAAAAAGGGAATCGGGAGCTCTGCGGAAATATCGGTTCCCCATAGAAACGTAGGTATTTAGTTTTTCATCCTGAGATTCAATTTGATTGATTTCCGCTCTGATTTTATCCAAACTCATTGTCGGATAGGGAGTTCGGCTTTGCGCTAAAACTATACCTGAATGCACTAAAAACAGACTTGCCAAAATTATCTTTTTGGCGTATTTAGTCCTTCTTTTAATTTCAAAAACTGCCATATCTATCACTTTTAAATATCCACCCTCAAATTAAGGGTGCAATTAAAATGAAAACGGTAGCATATTATAAATACAGGATGAAGCAATTTACCTTCATGCAAAAAGCCGACGTTAATTTTAATTTTTGTATTCCAATGCCTACTAATTTTTTAATTTCTATGGTAGAAAATAGTAAAAAGAGCCTGTTTAACAAGATTGTTTTTAAAAAGAGGCTTTAATACTACCTTTAGCCACTATTCAAGCTAAAACCTACTTTTATAAACCTCAAATGAATACGTTATTTAGAACAAAATGAGAGAATTAATTAAAGACGTATAGAGGTCTGGAAAGACTATTAGAGGGTGGCTGTATTCGTCTACTAAACTTTAGTTTGATTATTTGTAACCACGATTGTTTCAACGCAAATAAATGGCCTACACAAACCAGTCAGATGAAAATACCATGACTATCATAGTCTTTTGAATAGTACTAACTGAAAATCATAGAAAAAGCCCGCTTTGAATCAAAACGGGCTTTAAGTATTTAGTAAAAATATATGATTACTCGTTTACAGCATCACGGTGTAAAAATTCCTTATACAGCTGAGAATGGCGACTTACCATCGGAATTTTATATCCTTTAATGAATACTTGCTGAATGTGTGTCATGGGCTCCAGAGGATCGCCGTCTGAAATAAACAGATTCGCTTGCTTACCTTTTTCCAGAGAACCTATTTTATCATCAACGCCAAATATTTCAGCGGGATTGATGGTTAGTGCTTTAATGGCTCCTTCTTTTCCCAGTCCATAGGAAGCTGCAAAACCTGCTTCAAAAGGTGCATTCCGAGAGTTCTCGGTATCATCAGATACGATGGCCACCTTCACCCCAGCTTTAGCCATCAGGCCCGGATTTTGATATGGACGCTGAAAGTTATCATAATCTCTGCTCGGAGTGTACAACGTTTTGGTAAGTACTGGAATACCAGTCTCGGCAATTTCGTCGGCTACTCTCCAGCCTTCTGCAACTCCTTTAAAGATAAAGCGCATTCCTTCCTGACTTTTCGTCCACTCAATAGCATCCAAAATTTGCTGCTCGCGATCAACCGTAATCACAACCGGTACTTCCCCAGAGATAACTTCACGCATAGCTTCCATTCTTGGGTCGTGGTCTGGCCTGATTTTATTGGAAGGATCCGCATCGTATGCTTTCATCATCTCATCGTAAAAACGAGCTTTTTCTAAAAACTCATCAATTTTTTTGATGCTCTTTTCATACGCTTTTTTAATTTCTTTCTCGGAACGGGTATCCCCCCATCCCCGGCCTGTTGATGTTGGAAGATTCATAACCAACGCCCCGCTTTTTTTAACTGCCATGGAATCGGGAGAATATCCCCAAAGATCCATAACAGCTGCCTTGCCCGAAATGATACCCGAGCGTGGCTTAGCTAAAACCGTAGTTACGCCACTTACCCGAGTTACCGGTATGGCTGCACTATTTGGGTTGAATGCCGTAAATGCATACATGTGCGGGTTAAATTGCCCCAACTCTGCATCATCTACGGTTACAGAAACGGCGGAAATTTCAACCAATCCAAGCCCTGTCCAGCTATCAATAAAGCCGGGATATACGTGTTTTCCGGTAGCATCAATGCGCTTATAATCATTCGTGATTTTAGCATTGTTCCCTACGTAGGAAATCGTTTCACCATCAATAAGCAGCACACCACTTTCAATAGTTCCGTTGGTGACGGTATGAATGGTAGCTCCTGTTATGGCGAATTTACCAAACTCAGGTTTCTCGGTTATTTGCCCTACTGCGGTCATCATCAAACCAAACAACAGAGCACTTGTTAGCATAAAA
>JBDNFJ010000310.1:0-7668 GCA_041689895.1 Gracilimonas sp.
ACTTAGAAAAATGAAAACTCAAAATACATATAGACAAAAAATAGGTGCATTCTTTGGGGCACTATTATTAGTTGCTTTTATTAGCATAGGTACAGTAACAGGAATACCCACAAATGCAAATGCAACAAATATTAATCTTAACAATAATGCAGCGTTGGTTAATCCAGACCCGGACTGTGTTTGTGCCGAGAAAAAAGGATGGTTATTTGGCATGTGTAAAGGAGATACCGTTAGAGTATGTGAAGGAGATATGGGTTGCGAAGAAACATGTGAAGAATAATCAAAAAAAAACACAAGAGTGATCTTTTTTAAGATCACTCTTTTTTAAAAACTATAAATAAATAGAGAAATGGGTATCTATATAAAAACTTTCATCTTGTCATTTTTAATTTCTATTGGAGAAATTTCAGGTCAAATTGGGGACATGATTTATAATCCTTATAACCTATGGGTGGTTGGGGAAGATAAATTATTAGTTAATGACATAGCTGATAAAGAACAGACATTAAAACTATTCAATTTTTCAAGCGGGGCTTTGGAACAAGCTGTGAGAAGTGGGCGTGGACCCGGAGAAGTGAGTTCAATGGCCTATAAACGCAGTACCAGATATTCGAACGGAGATATTTTGTTATGGGATTCCGGAGGGAAAAGAATTATGCGCTATTCTGAAGATTTAGAATATAGAACAGACTTGGCTGCAGAAGGATCTGTACTTGGTAAAATATTTCAAGCAGCACTTATTAATGATAGTACTCTTTTAACGGTTGATTTCTCTGAGGAAGTTTTAAAAGCTTGGAGGATTCAGGATAATAAAATAAGTGACAATTCACTGTTATGGAGTGCAGATAGGAATGAGTATAAAGAATTATCCCCTCTAGCTAATTTTACTTTACTGCAAACTCTGTTCTTTAGTAACTATGAAGGAGGGTTATACATCACATTTGAATATTCTTCTATGGTTATTGGTGTAAATGAAGATGGAATTGTTTTCATCAATGATGAACCTGACAATATACCATTGCCGCCTAACGACGAAGAATCTGAAAAAAGTGGACGGTATAGCTTGCCGACAATGGGGAAACATCCGGAGGGGGCAAGAGATATTTCGGCTACGGATAAATTTGTGTACGTATTATTGAATGGGGAGACTATTTCAAAAATGCAGCAAATTAGATATATGGCCAATTTTGATGCCCTGATAGAGAAAACAAATCATACAAAAAGGTTAATGATTTACGATAGGCTTACCGGGGAGTTTTTAAGAGAAATAGAATTGCCGTTACTTGCAAGGCAGGCTAAGGTTCAAAATGATTATATTTTTTTACTGAATACGTTGGATGATCGCCCCATGATAAAAAAATATAAACTGTCTGATCTGTAGTGTTGCTTCATGGAAAACGCCATTGCTGAGGGTGGTAGTGATCACAGAGTTAAGGGATTTAGGGATTGCAGAATCTGCGAAATCCCCAAATCCAAATAATCTGTAATCAAATGCACTTAAAGTGCTCAAAAGGCTGATGGCAACCGTTGCAAAAATACTGAGATTTACAAGCCGTTGAGCCAAAATGACTAACTAACTCCGTCTCTAAAGAATCACAAAAAGGGCAGGGGATGATTTTTGTACCCGACAGGCTTTTTAGAAAATCATCGTCTTCTTCTGTTTTTCCCGGAGGGGCAATACCAAAATTTTTGAGCTTCACTTTGGCTTCTTCCGTCATCCAATCGGTAGTCCAGGCTTCGGCAAAATCCAGCTTCACTGTAAAGTTCTCAACGCCACGTTCATGAAGCTTTTCGTTCACCATTTTTTCGATGGCGTGCATAGCTGGGCAGCCGGAATAGGTGGGAGTAATTTTGACAAATACCTGCTTATCTGTAACCTCAACCCGCCGAGCAATCCCCATTTCCACGATATTTAATACCGGGATTTCAGGATCGGTTACCTCTTTTAGATAATCCCAAATCTGCTCTTTCGTATGTATTTGAAGTGTGGACATTTTATAAGTAGTGAGATGTTAGATTAAAGACACAAGAAATTACAAGTCTAAAATCTTATATCTTTTACTATTTCCATTCCGCATCAGGGTACGAGCGCCGCAGAAATTGCAGTTGCATCAATATATGTCCCAAATGTTCGGTGTGAATTCCTTCTCGGCTACCACTCATCATAAACTGATCCCAATCGGGAATCGTTAAAGTGGCTTCGGTCAAAACTTCCTCAATTAGTTTTCTCCATTCAGCTTTAAACTTTAATGAGTCGATTCCGAGGCCTTCTTTAATCATGAATTCATCAACCTCATCCATGTAAAAAAGCTCATCGAGATATCTCCAAAGCTCATCGAAAGAATCCTGAATACGATTGTGACTTTCCTCCGTGCCATCGCCTAACCGAAGCACCCACTCACGAGTGTGTCGCAGGTGATATTTAATTTCTTTCAAGTGCTTGGCAATCATTCCGGCAAACTGCTTGTCCGCCACTTCTTTAAGCTGCTCGTATTGGAAATAGCTAAATGCGCTAAACAAAAACATGCGGGCAATAGTGAAGCCAAAATCGCCTTTGGGTAACTCACAAAGCTGCAAATTCGTAAATTCCCGATCATCCCGGAAATAAGCAAAATGGTCTTCATCGTGACCTTCGTCTTCAACTTCGGCGGCGTATTCATAAAGTGCTGTGGCGTGACCAATAAGATCCAAAGCGATGTTAGCCATGGCAAGGTCTTCCTCCAATTGGGGGCCATGTCCACACCATTCCGACATGCGCTGACCTAAAATCAGCCGGTCATCCGCTAAACGAAGTAAGTAGGAGAGAAAGGCTTCCTGTTTTGTTAATTCTTTAATGGCTGTAGTCATAATTTCTCATCAATTTCTGTTGGTTCGTTGTTGATGTAGCAACCCATTAACTAAGACCTCTTTTTAACACCACGTGGCACGCTGTAAAATTGCGGATGCCGATACGGTTTATCATTTGCGGGATCAAAAAATGGTCCCATATCTTCGGGAGTAGAAGCCGTGATATGTTTCGATTCTACCACCCAGATACTGATGCCCTCATTTCGGCGGGCATACGCATCTCGAGCATTTTGGAGCGCCATTTCTTCATCTGCGGCATGCACGCTACCGGCGTGTTCATGTGGCTTTCCCGTTTTTGGTTGTGTGAAAACTTCCCACAGAGGCCAATTGTCGTTATTTGAATGATTATCTGCCATAGCTCATTTTTTTATTGAAAGTCAGAATGTAAAATACAGAACTCAAAAGCTTGAATTCTGGCTTCCGAGTTCTGTAATCTGACTTCTTTTTACGATGCTTTTTCTTGTCTCAATTTCTTTTTTCGGGCATATTCATTTGCTGCTTCACGAACCCATTCCCCATTTTCATGAGCAGCCTGGCGGTCTTTGATGCGCTGTCGATTCATGATGCCGTTTCCTTTAACCACATTCCAAAATTCATCCCAATTAATCTCACCAAAATCCCAATGGCCACTTTCTTCATTATAGGTTAAATCAGGATCGGGAAGGGTGAGGCCAATAGCTTCGGCTTCCATCACTGCGCGATCCACAAAGTGCTGACGAAGTTCATCGTTGGTCTTCACCTTCACTTGCCATTTGATGAGCTCGGCACTATTGGGAGAATCAGAATCGTGCGGGCCAAACATCATTAAACTGGGCCACCACCATCGGTTCACAGAGTCCTGAGCCATTTTTTGCTGCTCGGGCGTTCCGGATGCCATCTTGGCGAGCATCTCATATCCTTGCTTTTTATGGAAACTTTCTTCCTTGCATATGCGCACATTACCCCGCGAATAGGGACCGTATGAAGAGCGTGCCAGCATCGTTTGATTTACAATGGCAGCGCCATCCACCAGCCAGCCAATACTGCAAATATCGGCATAAGTAAGCGTTGGATAATTGAAAATACTGGAATATTTAGCCTTGCCATATAAATACTGATCTACCAGTTCAGCCCTACTTATTCCCAATGTTTCGGTAGCGCTATATAAATAAAGTCCGTGGCCGGCTTCGTCCTGCACCTTGGCCAAAAGCACCAGTTTGCGTTTTAGGGAGGGAGCTCGTTCAATCCAGTTACCTTCGGGCAACATTCCCACGATTTCGGAGTGAGCGTGCTGGCTCATCATGCGAATGAGTTGCTTACGATATCGTTCGGGCATCCAGTCTTTAGGTTCAATCTTTTCTCCCGCTTCAATACGGGCTTGAAATGCGTCTAACTTTTCTTGGGTTTCCATAATGTGAATATAGGATTTTTTGGAAGCGCTTTTAGTATCTTTAACAGGAATTTAAAAAGAGAAGTTCGATAGTGAAAGTGTGTGGGCTTTGATAGGAGTTTAAATGTTTAGAAGCTTTGATGTTAGTAACAAAACTATGTCGGCTTTTTTTGGATTAGCTGAGTAATTATACGACGATGGATTCACTCTGATTAAAAAGTTTTATAGCCTTAAATAGCACAATCATAAATCAAATAGAAAAACATGTTTAATTCAATAAGTGTATTTACACTTCTGATTCTTTTACTTATTCATTTTCTCCTTTGTGCAGTAGGGTTTTACTATGTGATTAAGAATGAGCGATCAATCGCGCAAATATTATTATTACTAATATTGACGTTTGTGCCTTTCTTAGGCCCATTATTTTTCATAGGTACATATAAATATAAACAACAAGAACAGCGAGCATAAATGGAATAGGAATGGCCGTAATCATTCTGCGCGACTGAAATTGTGTAAGGCTTCCCAAATTGCAATGTTTGTAACAAAGTGGGGGTATGATTCTCTTTATAGAACAATCAATCCGGGAATACATCATGAATAAAGAAGAAAAGAGGAAGCTTCTGATGAAAAGAGAAGCGATTAAAGCCGTTGAGTTATTAAAAAATGATATTGGCCATGTACGGTATGTAAAAGATTGGGCCATGCTTGCAGGGTGCTCCAAAACAAAATTGAATCAGCTCATAAAGGAGGAGTATAGCGTTACAGCAAAAGCTATGATGAAGAAAATACGTTTAGAAGCAATTGAAACAGCGATAATGGAACATCCATCTTTAGGAAGCTATGGAATTGCCCAAGAAGCAGGACTTGGCAGTGAACAAGGCATTTATAGATTTTTAAATAGAAATTTTGACACCACCTTTACCGATTTACAGTTTGACCTGTTATGGGGGAGGGGAGGATGATCAAAATGGATAGAAAAAGTTCACATTGTATACAGATTGTTCAGAATGGATATTGAAAATGAACTTTCTATTTTAGTAATTATGATCAACCATTAACTAAATTCATTTATTATGAGAAAAGTTTATTTTTCCCTCTATTGTTTTGTGGCACTGTTAATTATAATGAATTTTACTGTTGTTAATTCTGGTGAATTTCTTCTTCAAAACGAAAAAGCGAAAAAAGTAGTCGCCACAGTTCA
Source organism: Gracilimonas sp. (assembly GCA_041689895.1). Classification (GTDB taxonomy): domain Bacteria; phylum Bacteroidota; class Rhodothermia; order Balneolales; family Balneolaceae; genus Gracilimonas. Next base: position 5,421 of record JBDNFJ010000310.1, read on the forward strand.
ACTTAATAGCATTTTATTAAAATGTGAATCTGAGCGTGATTGTGGAGATGGTTCCTCTGTTTCCTGTGAAGCAAGTGGAGGTAGCGGTAGTTGCCGAACTACTTTTAATGGCGTAGAATGTTGCGAAGGTACAGAATGTACTACGTCTGACTGTATTTGAAATGCAAAAAATACGTCAATTAATTTCAATACTGTTATTAACTATATTTGGTATGTCCAATCTAACAGAATGTGGGCATACCAATTTACTCAAAATTGATGAGCTGAATCCTAAGCGCATAATTTCTTACCAACAATTAGAGAATAAGATTGGATTTTTTAATCCCTTTAGTATCAGCAAGATATTTAGGTGGAACGAATTATATGTTATAGTAAATATTGACGATACTAAATTAGTATTAGTAAATGAAAATTTCGAAAAGATTGGCTTGCTTAAAAAAGAAGGGAGAGGACCTGGAGAGTTTTTAGAACTAAGTTCTGTTTTCTTGACCAAAAAAAATCTTTATGTATTTGATGCAGCTAATAGCAGATTAAGTATTTTTGATAAATCTCTTAGTTTCTTGAATTCGAATTTACTTCCGATAAGTATGCCGACATCTTATAGCAGTTTCTATATTGCAGAGCAAAATTGGTTGTTTTATTCAGGAATTAATATAAAAGATGGGATAAAAAAATACCAAATTAACTCAGATGATAGTCAGATTACATCATTTGGCACTGAAGCATTAATAGAGCATGAGTGGGAAGAAAATATAAATACTACTTCTCGTTATTTGTTCCAAAAAGATAGTAAAATAATATCATTGTACTCTAATAAACCTTATATCGAAATATATAATAGTGAAGGAAAATTGCTTAGTACATATGACTTGACTAAGATAAATGTACTCGATGGATTATGGGAGAGATATCGTAATAAAAATATAAGTTATGATGGGAAAAATCATATATTATTTAATGATGCTAAGTTTGTCGATAATAGTCTTTACATCTTATGTAGCGGATGGGATGGTAAAAAAGACAATGCAGCACATATAATTTCAATCGATATTAATAATGAAATTAAAGACACACAAACCATTAAGCTCTATGGTAAGCAAAACGATAATGATCCTTTGATTACAAGAATTGCACTAAATAGAACAACTCTTACGGGATATAGTTCGATAAGTGGGAATATCTATATTTATGACATAAAGAAAGAAAATGAATAAAATTAGTAAAATATTACTCTCAATTATTCTTTTGGTTGTGTTCGCGAACTTTTTTTTGGCGTCAAAACTTTCTATTGAAAAATCAAAAAATGAACTATTAACTACTTCCAAAGATTTTACTAGTATCTACTTTGAGGATTTCTTATTAGGAGAAAAATTAGCTGTAAAGGGTATTGATTTTGACGAAAAGAGTGAATTCTATTTAATAGTTTTATTAACAGATAAAGGTTGTACCGTCTGTGTTTCAGAAGTGCTTGAAATTATTGATAATGAAAACATCTATGAATGGGTGCGTGTCTTTTACACTGGTAAAAAAATGAATAACCTTTTCTCATCAAATAAACATTTAGAATATAGCAATGTTAATATTGATCAGTTTGTAACTCTGAAAGAGTTGCCTATTAAAAACCCTCTAATTCTTTTAATGGATAGTAATCGAACAATACAAATGATTGATTATGCAAATATTGATAAGCTTGAAAAAACAAGAAAGTTTTTAGAAAGAGTTAAAGTTTTTCAAAATTATAATTGATAAAAAATTGCTAACATAACATTTGCATTATTATTTTGAAGCACTTCTAATATTTATCATGGATAGCGAAACATAGTGGTGAAAACATATTTAGCATGATTGTGTACTATGGAAGCGCTTTTATATTTTGTATTTTGACTACTGAATCATGAATCTAAAAGTGAGTAATTAAAATGTCAGTAACACCGAAAACGCTCGAACGACCCATTGAAGAAGAATTTGAGGATCATTTGGGGCTTCAAGATGTAGATTACGTGGAGCACTATGTGAGTAATGCCAGACAAGCCGCACATTATTATATAACTACTTTTGGATTTGAATTGAAGGCGTACTCTGGATTGGAAACTGGGGTGAGAGATAGAGCATCATTTTATTTGGAGCAGGGGAATATTCGGTTTGTGCTTTCGGCACCCTTAAATAGCAGTTCACCCATTTCAGAATTTGTTCATAAGCATGGAGATGGCATTAAAGATATTGCTATGAATGTGGAAGATGTAGATCG